>JALYNA010000531.1 GCA_030773455.1 Actinomycetota bacterium | reverse complement strand
TCGGCCCCGGCGGAGGTGGAGTGGGTGAACACCCACGTCATGCAGGCGACGCTCATGGGTGATCCGGTCGGCGGTCAGGGGTACGGTTCGGCACGGTCTCTCGCCTCCGTGGGGTGAGGGATCGAGGTCCCGTTCGGTGCTGTAACACCGGGCGGGACCGCTGGCGTTGGCCGCCGCGGATGACCTGTTCAGTCACCCGATAACTGAGCCGCGGACGCTTAGCACCGACCTGCGGACATCAAGGTCCGTACACCGCTAAGGCCCTACCTGCTTACAAGCGAGCGGTCGCCGGTTCGATCCCGGCCGCGCCCACCCCACCGCGCCGTCCGTCCGGTGCGGTACCCCCGCGCCGGCGGCGGGCTCAGGCCGCGGCGACCGCCCCCATCCCCGGGGTGGGGACGTCGGGTCGCGGGAAGGCCGGGCGGAGGAACAGTGGCGGCTTGAACGGGCGCCAGGTGCCCTGCGGCTGGGCGAGCCGGTCGGCGACTGCCCAGATCGCGGCCGGGTGGTGGCCGAGGCCCAGGTGGCTGCCCATGACGGCGATGTTCTCCGCGCGCTCGCCGGGGGTCTCCAGGCAGGTCTGCCAGTGCACGATGCCGTCGTAGTGCGAGTAGATCGACGTGGTGGGCACCGGCAGCGGTGAGCAGTCCGGCTCCAGGGGCAGCGAGCGGTGGTCGACGTGCAGGTGCGAGTACCGGTCGAAGGCCCGCGACGCCCGGCTCTGGCTGTTCCGGGTGAGCCGGAACGGGCTGCCCAGGGTGACCACCTGGCGCACCGAGTCCGGCGTCCGGCGGGCCAGGTCGCGGGCGAAGATCCCGCCCAGGCTCCAGCCGACCAGCGACAGCGGGCGCCCGTACCGGTCGCTGAGGTCGTCGATCCGGTCGCGCATGCCGGCCACGCAGGCCGCGGTCGGGCCGATGTTGCGGCCCAGCTGCCAGCCGTGGACGCGGTAGCCGAGCCGCCGCAGCGTCGCGCGGAGCACCTTGGTCGAGGCGTCGTCGGTCAGGAACCCCGGCAGCACGAGCACCGGGTGCCCGTCGCCCTGCGGCAGCCGCGGCAACAGCGGGAGCGCCGCCAGGTACAGGCCGAACTCGGCCATCGCCCGGCTGGGCTCGCTCAGGTACAGCGGCAGCGCCGGTCCGTCGCCTCGCGTCACGTCGTCCTCCTCGTCAGCCGGCCGTCGTGGGCGGCTCGCCCTGCCGGTACCACGGCGCGTCGTCCGCGACACACCGGGACACACCGGGACACCCCTGGGGGTGACACATCGGCAGTCGGGAGGTGCTGTGGGACGCATCCGGGGACCTCTCCCACCCGGGAGGGGGACCGGCGGGCGGGCGTGGAACGGTACGGGGATGGACGCCGACGCCGGGAGCGGTCCCGGGCGCAGCCGCACCGTGGACCTCGACGGCCCGGTGCACCACGTCGACTTCGGCGGCCGGGAGGACGGGCCGACCGTCGTCCTGGTGCACGGCCTGGGCGGCTCGCACCTCAACTGGGACCTGTTCGCGCCGCTGCTGACCCCGCACGCGCGGGTGCACGCCCTCGACCTGCCCGGGTTCGGCCGCAGCGAGCCGGGGGAGCGGAGGGCCAACGTGCGGGACAACGTGGTGGTGCTCGACCGCTTCATCCGCGAGGTCACCGGCGGCCCGGTGGTGCTGGTCGGCAACTCGATGGGCGGGATGGTCTCGGTGCTGGAGGCCGACCGCTCGCCGGCGAAGGTGAGCGGCCTCGTGCTGGTCGACCCCGCCCTGCCCGGCCCGCGGGGGCGCCCCGATCCCCGCGTCGCGACGGCGTTCGGGCTCTACGCCCTGCCCGGCGTGGGCGAGCGCTACCTCGCCTCGCGCGGCCGGCAGCTGAGCGCGCGGGCCCGTGTGCTGGAGATGCTGGAGCTGTGCGGCGTGGACCCCGACGCCGTGCCCCCGCAGCTGATCGAGCGGTCGGCGGCGCTGGTCGACGAGCGGCGGGACGTCGCCAGCATGGACCGTGCCTTCCTCGCCGCGGCCCGCTCGGTGCTCCTGCTGCTGGCCGACCCGCGGCTCATGCGCCGGGCGATGGCAGGCGTGCGCGTGCCGGTGCTGATGGTGCACGGCGACCGCGATCGCCTGGTGCCGGTCTCCGTGGCCCGCGACGTCGCCCGGCGCCATCCGGACTGGCGCTACGTCGAGCTGCCCGGGGTCGGGCACGTGCCGCAGCTGCAGTGCCCGGAGCTGCTGGCCGAGCACGTCCTGGGCTGGCTGCCCTCGGTGGTCCGGACGCCGTGAGGCCGGCCGCGGGTCACCGCAGGGTGGCCCGCAGCGCCTCCCACCCGGTGTAGTGCGGCCGCCAGCCCAGCTGCTGCTTGGCCTTGGCGGTGTCCATGATCACCGGTCGGCTGACCGCCTCGACCCACTCGGCGGCCTGCGGCAGGAAGGGCAGCCGGGCCACCGCGCGGGCGGCGAGCTGGGCCGGGCCGGGGGGCACTGGGATCGGCAGCGCGCCGAGCTCGCGGGCGATGTCGGCGGGGGTCAGCACGCCGTCCCCGGCGATGTTGTAGGCCCCGGGCGGGCCGGCGGCGACCACGCACAGCTGCAGCGCCCGCCCGACGTCCTCCTCGTGCACGAACTGCAGCCGCAGCTCCGGTGTCACGACCGGGACGGGCACCGGGAGCCGCCGCGGCCGGCCGAGGAGCCGGCCGAGGGGCGCCAGCGGGCCGGGGAGCACGTCCTTGGCGCCGACGGCGTTGGGGCCGAGGACGACCGACGGGCGCAGCAGGTACAGCGCAAGGCCCGGCGTGGTGGCCGACTCGGCGTCCAGCCGGTGCTCGAGCTCGGCCTTCTCCTGCGCGTAGAAGAGCCGGGCGGCCGGGCGCACCGGCCAGTCCTCCGGGATCGGCTCGGGGTTGTCCGCGTGCCAGCCGTAGGCGGCCACCGACGAGGCGTAGACGAACCGGCGGGCGCCGGCCTCCGCCGCGGCACGGAAGACGTTCAGCGTGCCGTCGACGTTGATAGCCCGGGTGGCCTCCCGCGACGCGTTGCCGGTGATGAGGAAGGCCAGGTGGACGACGACGTCGGCGCCGGCGAAGGCCTCCTGCAGCGTCGCGGGGTCGCGGACGTCGCCGCGCCGGTACTCCATCTTCGTCCAGCCCCGCTCCTCCGGGTCGAACGGCCGGCGGGCGATGCCGACGATCCGCCGCACGCGGTCGTCGGCCTGCAGAAGGGGGACGAGGCCGGCGCCGAAGGTCCCCGTGGGACCGGTGACGGCGACGGTGAGGTCGGTCTCGGGGGCTGCCACGCCGACCGGCTACCCGGCCGGCGGAGCGGCCAACCCGTCAGGTCCCCGCGCGAGCCGGGGTGGCGGGAGGAGCCGCCTCGGCCGCCTCGAGCAGCTCGCTCACCCCGGTGCAGATGCCCTTGGCGAGGACGTCGACGTCCGGGAAGGCGTCGAAGTCGGCGTTGATCCCGAAGGTCATCGAGCTGAGGTAGGAGAAGATCCCGATCGACACGCGGGTCCCGCCGGCGATCGGCACGTAGGCGTGCGCCGAGCACATCCGGCGGCCCAGCACGTACAGCGGCACCCGCGGGCCCGGCACGTTGGTCGTGATCGCCTGGTACCACATCTGCCCGGCGGCCAGCGCGGCGCGCACGCCCAGGGAGAGCAGCGTCGGGGCCACGAAGTCGCCCATCGCGATGATCGAGCGCGCGTCGACGGTCGCCATGTGCCGCTTGTGCTCGTTCATCTGCCGGCGGATCGCGTCCAGCCGGGCGACCGGGTCCGGCTCGGCGACGGGCAGGTCGACGAAGACCGCCGAGATCTGGTTGTCCAGCTGCCCGCGCTGGTCGGGCCGCCGCACCGAGACCGGCACCATCGAGCGCACGACCAGCCCCGAGCGCAGCGAGCCCCGCCGCTCGAGCAGGTCGCGGAAACCCCGCGTGATGGCGGCCAGCACGACGTCGTTGACGGTGCCGCCGAGCGCCTTCCGGACCCGCCGCAGGTCCTCGAACTCGGCGTCGGCCCAGGCCCAGCGCCGGTGTGGGCCGATCGGGCCGTTGAGCGAGCGGGCGGTCGGCGTCGTCAGCCGGCGGGCCACGGTGGGCACGCCGGCCGCCAGCGAACGGCCGGCCCGCACGGCGCCGACGCCGGCGCTCTTCACACCGCTCGCGCCGGACAGCCGGGTCAGCTCGCGCAGCGGGTGGGTCATGGCGTCCTGCACGGCGCCGGCCACCACCTGCAAGGACGACGGGCTGCGCTGCGGCATCCAGTCCTGCGGCTCGCCGGGCGCGGCGTCGGGCGCGAGGTCGAACATCAGCTGCATGAGGTCGGTGCCGGCAACGCCGTCGACCATGCAGTGGTGGACCTTGGAGATCAGCGCCCAGCGGCCGTCCTCCAGGCCCTCGACCAGCCACAGCTCCCACAGCGGCTTGGCCAGGTCCAGGCGCTGACCGAGGACGCGCCCGGCCAGGTTGCGCAGCTGCTCCTCACCGCCCGGACTCGGCACCGCGGTGTGCCGCACGTGGTACAGGATCTGGAAGTGCGGGTCGTCGACCCACAGCGGCCGGCCCAGGTCCATCGGCACCCGCCGCACCCGCTGCCGGTAGCGCGGCACCAGCGGGAGCTTGCTGAGCAGCAGCCGGACGACGTCGCCGTAGGAGGGCGCGGGCCCCTCGAACACCGCCACCGAGCCCACGTGCAGCGGCGTGTCCTCGCTCTCCGCGTAGTAGAACCCGGCATCGGTCGGACTCAAGCGGTCCACGGTCAGCTCCTTCCGCCCCCGCCGGCTCAGCAGGCGGGCCGTCGTCCCAGCTCCCGGGGGCTTCCGGAACGCCGTCGCCCCCTTCGGGAGGCTTTACCCGATCACGTGGCGACGGTCACGTCCACCGGAGAGTCACCCCGCCCGTCGTCCCTCCTGCGTGTGTGCCTGCACCCGGTCGAGCAGCCGGAGGAAGGCCGCGTCGACGGCCGCGGTGCGGGTCAGGTTGAGGCTGTGGCCGGCGCCGTCGACGACGACCAGCTCGGCCGTCGCGCCGATCTCCTCCGCCAGCCGCCGTCCGTGGGCGAGGGGGGTGAGCCGGTCGTGCGTGGCGGCGACGACGGTGACCGGCACCCGGCCGAGCACCGGCAACGCGGCGGACTCGTCGTGGTCGAGGAAGGTGGCGTAGAAGGCCATCGTGACCGGCAGCGGGGTCTCCTCGAGCAGCTCCTGCACGGTGCGGACGTCCTCGGGGTCCGCGTCGTCCTGGCCGAACAGGTAGCGGCGGGTGTACCAGCGGCCGATCCTCGTGCCGCGCCGTCGGTGGCGCTCCAGCGTGGGCGCCAGCGCCTGCAGCAGCCGCAGGTAGAGCGGCAGCAGGTGCAGCAGCCGCAGCAGCCGCACCGCGAGGCCGACGACTCCACCTGCGGCCAGCCCGCCGGCGGAGGTGGCGAGCAGGAAGACGCCGACGACGCGGGTGCCGAACAGTTCCGGGCGCTGTCGGGCCAGGGCCATGACGCTCATCCCGCCCATCGAGTGGCCGGCCAGCACCACCGGGCCCTGGGGGACGACGGCGTCGAGCACCTGGCCGAGGTCGCGCCCGGTGCGGTCGATGCTCGCCCGGGTCAGCGGCGTCCAGCCGGAGCGGCCGTGTCCGCGCTGATCCCACAGCACCAGCCGGGCGCGGGACCGCAGCGCCTGCCGCTGCTCCTCCCACTCGCCCAGCCGGGCGGTGAAGCCGTGGCTGAGGGCGACGGTGAACGGTGTGTGCACGTCGCCGTCCAGCTCGACGTGCAGGTCGACGCCGTCGTCGGTGCGGACGGTGCGGGTGGAGGTCACCCGCTCATGGAACCCGGCTCAGCCCTCGCCCGCGCGCGGGCGACCCGGAGCGGCGTCGCGGACCAGCCGGCGGGCGGCGTCCACCTCGCGGGCCACCGGCGCCAGCACGCCCTCGGCGTGGATCTCGGCGTCGTCCGGCGGGCGGTGGGTGCGGATGTCATCCTCCAGTTCGCGGATGGCCCGGCGCAGAACCGACACCTGGGCGAGGTCGGGCGCCGGCTCGCCGTGGCGGGTGGCGATGACGGCCTCGGTGACGGCGTCCGACGTCCGCTCCAGCTGCACGATGACCGGCCAGAGTGCGGCGGCGCGGGTGCTCACCGGTGGCGGCTCGGCCAGCCGGCGCTGCAGCTGGGTGTGCAGCTCGGTGAGCGCCCGGTAGCTGCGCCGGCGCGCCCGCCGCCGCTCGGCCGGGCTGCCGGTGAAGGCGGCCTCGACGAACTCGTCGAGCGCGTGCGCGGCCTCGCACAGCGCCTCGTCCAGCGGGGCCCGCCAGGTCTGCGGCCACAGCAGGTAGCCGAAGACGAGCACGATCGCGCAGCCGATGAGGGTGTCGAGCAGCCGGGCGCCGACCAGCCCCGGGCCGCCGGGCAGGGCGAGGTCGAGCAGCAGGAGGATGACCGGCGTCTGGAAGACCGAGAACAGGCCGAAGTTGGTCGCGCGGCCCCACGGCATGAGCGCCGCGGCGGCGGCCATGGCGACGAGCACCCACGCGTTGCGCGGCAGCACCGAGAGCAGCAGCGAGCCGATGAGGACGCCGACCAGCGTGCCGGCGCCGCGCTGGATCGCGCGGGTGAATACCGACCCGAAGTCCGGCTTGAGCACGATCGCGACCGTGAGCAGCACCCAGTAGGGCCGGTCGATGGGCAGGTACTGGCGGGCGATCTCGGCGATGGTCATGCACAGCGCCAGGCGGACGGCGAAGGCGCGGGTGTCGGCGCTGCCCAAGGTGCGGTCGGCGAGGTCGCGCAGCCGGGACCGCCGGTCCGGCCGCAGCGGCGGCACCGCGGCGCCGGCCCGCTCCTCGGGGTCGCCGACGACGTTCCACGCCAGGCGCAGCCCGTGCCGCACCGCGCGCCGGGTGGGGGCGCCCTGCTCCAGGGGCTCCGGGCGCTCCTGGGGCAACTGCCGGGTGCCGGCGATGGTGGCCGCGAGCGCGTGGACGGCGTCGACGTCCTGCGGGTCGGCGGGCACCCCGGCGCGTGCGGCGGCGACCGTCCCCTCGACCAGCGGCGCGGCCCCATTGAGGACGCCGGCCAGCTCGGCGAGCTCGCGGCTGCGCCCGGCGGTGCGGCTGCGCGAGCGGATGACCCGGTCGTAGGCGTCGTTGAGGGCGGTGGTCAGTTTCCGGCGGGCGTCCTCGGCCCGTGGTGTCCCGGCAGCGGCGAGCAGTTCGCCGATGCGGGTGAAGACGGTGGCGACCGCCGTCCGGTCGGGGTCGCTGGGCTCGGTGGCGTACTGGACCAGCGTGCTGAGCGTGGCCCACGCCGCCCCGGCTCCGAAGAAGCCGACCTCGGCGGCGGCAGGGAGCGGGGTGACCAGCCCCGAGGCGAGGGCGGTGTAGACGAGCAGCTGGAGGGCGCCGAGGGACAGCGCGGCGTTCACCGCGCTGACGAACGCCGCCAGCGCTGCAGCGAGCGCGACGACCACCACCGGCAGCCAGCCGCCGCCGGCCGCGAACTGGCCGACGACCAGCCCGATGCCGCCGAAGACGGTCGCTGCGGCGGCGCGCCGCAGCCGGTCGCGCAGCGGGCCGCCCTGCGGGGCCAGGCTCGCGGCCAGGGCGCCGGTCGTGGCGAAGACGCCCGCGCCGAGCACCGGGCCGGGGTCGATGCCGCCCTCGACGGCGACCGCCACGGCCAGCGGGGCGGGCACGGTCACCGCGAAGCGGACGACGTCCCGCCAGGGCACCGGGGGAGGCGTGGTGCGCACCAGCTCCTCGAGCCAGGCCGGCGCACGCAACCCCCGATCCGGCACGGTGCGGGAGCTTTCCATCCCCGTCGGAGCGGCCCGGGCTGGGAGGCTCCGGGCGTGGTCGGTGCCGTCGTCCGGGTCGCCTCGGCCGCGGACCTGCTGGAGGTGCCCGCTGTGGAGGCGGCCGCCGACGAGCTGTTCCGGGCGCGGGGGGTGCTGGACTTCCCGGCTCCGGCCCCCGCAGCCCCACGGGGCGAGGCGTGGCGCGTGCTGGTGGCCGGGCGGCCGGTGCAGGGGTTCGCGGTCCTCGAGCGCGTGGACGGCGACGTGCACCTGGAGCAGCTGTCGGTGCACCCGTCGGCGATGCGGCAGGGCATCGGGAGGGCGCTGCTGGAGGCGTCGGTGTCGCTGGCCTGGGTCGTCGGCGCGGGGCGCGTCACGCTGCTCACCTACGCCGACGTGCCGTGGAACGCCCCCTGGTACGCCCAGCACGGGTGGCAGGTGACCGAGGACCTCGGGCCCGAACTGCAGGCGCTCGCCGAGCGTGAGACGGAGTTGGGACTGACCCGGCACGGGCGCCGCGTCGCCATGGCACGGCCGGTGTAGCGCCCTCTCCGGCGAGATCGGCGATCCGGCACGCCTGGGGCCCCCTGTCGGTGCGAGACCGGCGATCTCGCCGGCCCGTCGGCTCCCCTACAGTCCGGCCGGTGACCGCGACACTGGGGGTGGTCGTCGCCGCGCTCGAGGCGCGCTACGACCCGGCGCTGGCCGAGGACTGGGACGCCGTCGGCCTGGTCTGCGGCGACCCCGACGAGCCGGTGGACAGGGTCCTGTTCGCCGTCGACCCGGTGGCCACCGTCGTCGACGAGGTGATCGAGACCGGAGCGCAGCTGCTGGTCACCCATCACCCGCTGTTCCTCACCGCGGTCCATGGCGTCCCGGCCGACGACCCCAAGGGCCGCCTGGTGCACCGGCTCGTCCGGGCCGGTGCCGGCCTGTTCGTCGCGCACACCAACGCCGACAGCGCGCCGGACTCGGGCGTGAACGACGCCCTCGCCGCGGCCCTCGGCCTCACCGGCACCGTCCCGCTCCAGCCGGCCGCCGCCGACCCGCGCGCCGGGCTCGGCCGCGTCGGCCGGCTCCCCGAGCCGGTGACTCTCGCGCGGTTCGCCGAGCTCGTCGCCGCCGCTCTGCCGGAGACCGTCGGCGGGGTGCGCGCAGCCGGGGACCCGGGACGGCGGATCAAGACGGTGGCCGTCTGCGGCGGCAGCGGGGGCTCGCTGCTCCCGGCGGCGGCCGCGGCGGGCGCCGACGTCCTCCTGACGAGCGACCTCCGTCATCACCCGGTGTCCGAGGCCCAGGAGGGGGGCGGACCCGCGGTCTGCGACGTGGCACACTTTGCGTCCGAATGGCCCTGGTTGCCGCTCGCGGCGGACGCCCTCCGCCGTGATCTGTCCGGCCGGGTGGAGGTCGCCGTCAGCCGGGGCCGCACCGACCCGTGGACGTGGCGAGCTGGAGCCGAGGGACGACCGGCGGCGGACGCGGCCGGCTGAGGCCCGGGGAGCTCCCGGGGAAGGGACCGGAGATGGCCAGCGCGACCACACCGCCGGCGGACCGGACGACGCCGCCCGTCCGCAGCGACCGCAGCCCGTGGAACTGGCTGCTGCTGGTGCCCATCGTGGTGCCGCTGCTGATCCCGCTGTACAACCGCGAGGAGCCGACGCTGTTCGGCTGGCCCTTCTTCTACTGGGTGCAGCTGCTGTTCGTCGCCCTCGGTGTCGCCACCACCGTCGTGGTCTACCGCGCGACGCGACGCAGGCCGTCCGCCACGTCCACCGCCGGCGACGCCGCCGAGAACCAGGAGCGCTGAACCGTGGACGGAGTCAACGTCGTCGAGCTGAGCATCGTCGTCTTCCTCTTCCTCGTCGTCACGGTGATGGGCTTCGTCGCCTCCCGGTGGCGCCGTGCGGAGAGCCTCATGCACCTGGACGAGTGGGGCCTGGGCGGCCGCAACTTCGGCACCTGGGTCACCTGGTTCCTGCTCGGCGGTGACCTCTACACCGCCTACACCTTCGTCGCCGTCCCGGCGCTGATGTTCGGCGCGGGCGCGGCCGGCTTCTTCGCCGTCCCGTACACCGTCGTCATCTACCCGCTGGTGTTCCTGGTCGTGATCCGGCTCTGGTCGGTCAGCCACGTGCGCGGGTACGTGACCCCTGCCGACTTCGTGCGCGCCCGGTTCGACTCCCCGGGCATGGCGCTGCTCGTCGCGCTCACCGGCATCGTCGCGACGATGCCGTACATCGCGCTGCAGCTGGTCGGCATCGAGGCGATCCTCAAGGCGATGGGTGTGGAGGGCGAGCTCCCGCTCATCGTCGCCTTCATCATCCTGGCGCTCTACACGTACAACTCCGGCCTCCGGGCACCGGCGCTCATCGCATTCGTCAAGGACACGCTGATCTACCTGACGATCATCGTCGCGGTCATCGTCATCCCGTCCAAGCTCGGCGGCTGGGACGTCATCTTCGGGGCCGCGGAGCAGAAGTTCTCCGCGGGCGCCGGGGTGCTGCTGCCGGCCACCGGCCAGCTGGGCTACGCCACCCTGGCCCTCGGCTCGGCGCTGGCCCTGTTCCTGTACCCGCACACCCTCACCGGCGTCCTCGCGGCCAGCGACCGGGACGTGCTGAAGCGGAACATGAGCGCGCTGCCGCTCTACAGCCTCGCACTGGGGCTCATCGCGCTGCTGGGCTTCATGGCGATCGCTGCCGGAGTCACGCCGATCGGCGGGGACGGCAACACCATCGTCCCGGTGCTGTTCCAGCAGATGTTCCCCAGCTGGTTCGCCGGCATCGCGTTCGCGGCCATCGGCATCGGGGCGCTGGTGCCGGCGGCGATCATGTCGATCGCCGCGGCGAACCTGTTCACCCGCAACATCTACAAGGAGTTCCTCAAGAAGGACGCCACCCCGCACCAGGAGGCGCAGGTCGCCAAGGTCGTCTCTCTGGTCGTGAAGTTCGGCGCGGTCGCGGCGATCCTCTTCATCGACCCGCAGTTCTCCATCGACCTGCAGCTGATCGGCGGCGTGATCATCCTGCAGACGCTGCCGGCGGTGGCGCTGGGCCTCTACACCCGCTGGTTCCACCGCGGCGGGCTGATCGCCGGCTGGTTCGCCGGGATGGTCGCCGGCCTGGTCATGCTCTACAACATCCAGCGGATCGCACCCGACGGCACGGTGGTCCGCGAGCACTTCGGCGGGTCCTCGTTCGCGCTGGCAAAGCTGGGCCTGGACGTGACCGGCACGGTCTACGTCGGCTTCCTCGCGCTGCTGGCCAACCTGCTGGTCACCGTGCTGGTCACCATGGCGCTGCGGGCGGCCAACGTGGACGACGGCGTCGACGCGACGGCGGAGAGCGACTACACCGCCGAGCGGGACGACCCGACCTACCGCGACCTGCCCGACCCGCTGGAGTCGGCCCCCCCGGGAGCGACGGAGGAGGCCAGCCCCCGGAGGTGACAGGTGCCCGCAGGTAGGTTGAGCGGGTGAAGGCCGACCACTTCGACCAGCAGAAGCTGCTGGCCCTGGCGGCCGAGGACGTCGCCCTGGGTCAGCTGGCCCACCGCCGGCGCACCCTGCCCGAGAACGCCGCTGTCGAGGTCGCCACCGCGGCGGAGCGGGAGAGCTCCGCCGCGGTGGTGCGCGCCGAGACCGAGGTGCGCGACCTGCAGCGGGAGGTCACCCGGCTCGAGGGCGACGTCGAAACGGTGCGCGCCCGGGTCGTCCGCGACCAGGGGCTGCTGGACTCCGGCAGCGTCTCGGCCAAGCAGATGACCGACCTGCAGCACGAGATGCAGTCGCTGGCGCGGCGGCAGTCGGACCTGGAGGACCACGAGCTCGAACTCATGGAGCAGGTGGAGACCGCCGAGGCCGCGCTGGGGGAGGCGCAGCGTCGCCAGGAGACGGTCACCGCCGAGCGGGAGCGCGCCGCGCAGCTGCGTGACGACGCCCTGGCCGACATCGCCGACGGGACGGCGCGGCACGAGGCCGCCCGCGCCGAGGCCGCTGCCCGCATCCCGGCGGACCTGCTCGCGCTGTACGAGCGGATCCGCACCCAGACCGGCGGCACCGGCGCGGCCATGCTCAAGGCCCGCCAGTGCCAGGGCTGCCGGATCGAGATGAACGGCAGGGAGCTCGCCGCCGTCCGCAAGGCCGACCCGCACGAGGTGGTGCGGTGCGACAACTGCGGCCGGATCCTGGTGCGGACGGCGGAGAGCGGGCTGTGACGCGGATCCCCGGCGAGGAGGGCCGCCGGTGACCCGCCGGTTCGTCGTCGAGGCCGACGGCGGCTCGCGCGGCAACCCCGGGCCGGCCGGCTACGGCGCCCTGGTGCGCGACGCCCCGACCGGCAAGGTGCTCGCCGAGCGGGCGGAGCCGGTGGGCCGGGCGACCAACAACGTCGCCGAGTACGGGGGGCTGGTCGCCGGCCTGCAGGCCGCGCTGGACCTCGACCCGACCGCCGACGTCGAGGTGCGGATGGACTCCAAGCTCGTCGTCGAGCAGATGTCGGGTCGCTGGAAGGTCAAGCACCCGGACATGCAGAAGCTGGCGCTGCAGGCCCAGCAGATCGCCCGCCAGCTCGGCAGCGTCCGCTACACCTGGGTGCCGCGAGCGCAGAACGGCGCCGCCGACGCGCTGGCCAACAGCGCGATGGACGGCCGGCCGGTGCACCGCGACCTGGCCGCCGAGCCCACCACCACCGAGGACGACGTCCAGCCGGTGGCCCCTCGCGCGCCCGCCGTCACCACGGTCACGCACCTGCTGCGGCACGGCCGCACCGAGCACACCCCGGAACGTCGTTACAGCGGCCGTAACGATCTGCCGCTGTCGGCCACCGGCCGCGCGGAGGCCGAGGCAGCGGCGGTGCGGGCCAAGGAGCTGGGCATCGAGGTCATCGTCGCCTCGCCGCTGCGCCGCACCCGGGAGACGGCCGAGGCGGTCGGTGCCGTGCTCGGTCTGCCGGTGCAGTACGACGACGACCTGGTCGAGCTGGACTTCGGCGACTTCGAGGGGCTCACCGCCGAGGAGGCCCGCGCGAAGCACCCCCTGGCCGCGCGCCGATTCGTCGACGACATCACCGTGGCCGCACCCGGCGGGGAGTCCGTCGCCGACGTCAGCGACCGGGTGGCCCGCGCCCGCGCCCGCATCCTGCGCGGGCACGCCGGGAAGACGGTGCTCGTCGTGGCCCACGTGACGCCGATCAAGCTGCTGCTGGCCGCGGGCCTCGACGTCCCCGACGACGTCGTGCACCGGGTGTTCCTGGAGGCGGCGTCGTTCTGCACGGTCGCGTGGCGCTCCGACGGCCGCGCCGCCGTCCGCCTGGTCAACGACACCAGCCACTTGCGGTGATCCGGCCGGGAAGCGCGCACCGCCCGCTGCTGTTGACCCGTCCGACGAGCCCGGATCGACCCTGGAGACGCGTGTGACCGCCACCATCGCGCCCGCCACACCCGCCGTTGCCGGTGACGAGCGCACCCTATCGCCCGCGGAGTACGAGACGTGGGCGGCGGAGGTCCGCCGGCTGGCCGAGGAGCGCGGCGCGGTGATCCTGGCGCACAACTACCAGGTGCCCGAGATCCAGGACGTCGCCCACTTCACCGGCGACTCGCTCTACCTGTCCCGGGTCGCGGCGCAGACCAACGCCCGCAAGATCGTCTTCTGCGGCGTCCACTTCATGGCCGAGACGGCGAAGATCCTGTCGCCGGACAAGACCGTGCTGCTGCCCGACCACGCCGCCGGGTGTTCGCTGGCCGACTCGATCACCGCAGAGCAGCTGCGCGAGTGGAAGGCCGAGCACCCCGGCGCCGTCGTCGTCAGCTACGTGAACACCACGGCTGCGGTGAAGGCCGAGACCGACATCTGCTGCACGTCGTCCAACGCCGCCGACGTCGTCCGGTCCATCCCGGCTGACCGCGAGATCCTGTTCTGTCCCGACCAGTTCCTCGGCGCGCACGTCAAGCGGGTGACCGGGCGGAGCGACATCCACATCTGGGCGGGGGAGTGCCACGTGCACGCCGGCATCAGCCCGTCCGACGTCCGCGCGCAGGTGGCCGCCCACCCGGACGCCGAGATCTTGGTGCACCCCGAGTGCGGCTGTACCACCTCGGTGTTGGACCTGGTCAGCTCCGGCGACCTGCCGGCCGAGCGGACCCGGGTGCTGTCCACCGGCGGCATGGTCGAGCAGGCCGCGACGACGACCGCCGGCTCGGTGCTGGTGGCCACCGAGGTGGGCATCCTGCACCAGCTGAGGGCGCTCAACAGCGGGACGCAGTTCATCCCGATGAACTCCCGCGCCGCCTGCCGCTACATGAAGATGATCACGCCGGTCAAGCTGCTGCAGACGCTGCGCACCGGCGAGGGCGCGGTGGACGTCGACGCCGACACCGCCGCCCGGGCCCGCCGGGCCGTGGAGGCGATGATCGCCATCGGGGAGCCGGGCCGCGGCGGGGAGTGAAAAGGACCCCCTCCTCCCCACCCCTCGCACGCTCGGGGCGGTGCCGGGGGGGAGCCGAGGCTCAGCGCAGGTGGTCGTCGGTGATGTCGGTGACGATGGCCCGGAACGTGGTGGTGTCCACCTCGTCGTCGACGGTGACCCGGACGATGTCGGAGACCTGCTGCGTGGACGCCGGCCGCACGGCCGCCACGCGTGCGGCCGCGATGAGGTGCAGCCGCTGAACGCGGGCCTCGGGGCACTGGGAAGCGGTACGGACCGGGGGGAGTCGGTTCTCTCGCATGGCCCGACGCTAGGTCCGGCCGCGGGCTGCGCCGGGAGGCGCGGGGCGTGTCCGCGAGCGGGTGGACCCCTCCGTCACATCGGCCCCAGGACCCCTCAGATCCGGGTGAACAGGTACACCGACACCGCGATGCCGAAGGCCACGATGAACACGCGCAGCGGCGTGGCCGGGATGCGGGTGGCGATGCGGGCGCCGAGGAAGCCGCCGAGCAGGCTGGCCGGGGCGGCGACGGCGACGACCTGCCAGTCGACCGGCCCGAATAGGCCGAAGACGACGACGGTGACGGTGGCGGTGACCGCCGAGAGCGCCGACTTCAGCGCGTTGGCCAGCTTGAGCCGGTGCAGGCCGACCCCGAGGACGCCGACCAGGATCACCCCGAGCGCGCCGCCGAAGTAGCCGCCGTAGACGGCGGCCAGGAACAGCGCCACGTACAGCCAGGCGGGGTCGCGCCGCGGGCCGCCGTCCTCGGCCTGCTTCAGCCGCCGGGTGAGCAGCGGCTGGACGGCGAGCAGCAGGCTGGCCAGCAGGACCAGCACGGGGACGACGATGTCGAAGGCCTCGGTGGGCGTGGTGAGCAGCAGGACGCTGCCGGCGACGCCGCCGAGCAGTGCCATGAGGCCGAAGCGGATCAGCCGGCTGCGCTGCCCGGCGTACTCGGCGCGGAAGCCGACGACGCCGCCGATGTAGCCGGGCCACTGGGCGATCGAGTTCGTCACGTTCGCGGCGACCGTGCCCAGCCCGAGGGCGACCAGGGTGGGGAAGAGGATCAGCGATCCGCCGCCGGCGACGGAGTTGATCGCGCCGGCGAGGAAGGCGACGCCCGCCGAGATGGCCAGGTCGAGGGCGGACACGATGCGCGAGCCTACGGTGAGACCCGTGGAGCTCACGCGGGCGGCGACGGTGCTGGCGGCGGCGCTCGGCGGATCGGGGGTGCTGCACCTGGTCCGGCCGCGGCCCTACGAGTGGCTGGTGCCGCCCGAGCTGGGGAACGCCCGGGCCTGGGTGTACGCCAGTGGGGTGGCCGAGATCGCGACCGCCGGTCTGATGGCGTTGCCGGCGACGCGGCGGGCCGGGGGGTGGGCCGCCGCGGCGCTGTTGGTCGCATTCGTCCCGGCGCACCTGCACACGCTCCGGGTGGTGCCGCGGCGGGCGGTGCCGATGACGGTCGCCGCCGTCCGGCTGCCGCTGCAGGCGCCGCTCATCCGCATCGCGCTGGGCGTGGCGCGGGGGCGGGCCCGGTGACGACCGTCGTCCTCGTCGCGGGCGCCTGGCACGGGGCCTGGTGCTGGGAGCGGGTGCTCCCGGCGCTGTGGCAGGCCGGGCACGACGTCGTCCCCGTGCCTCTGACCGGCGTGGGGGAGCGCGCGCACCAGCTCTCACCGGAGATCGGCCTCGCCACGCACGTCGAGGACGTCGTGGGAACGGTGCGGGCCGCGGAGTGCCGGGGCGCGGTCCTCGTCGGGCACAGCTACGGCGGTCTCGTGGTCACCGGGGCGGCCGACCGGCTGGACGAGGAGGTCGGCCGGCTGGTGTACGTCGACGCCGTCGTCCCCACGCCGGGGCAGAGCTGGGCCGACTGCCTCCCGCCGGAGGCGCGGGACGCGCGGCGGGCGCTGATCGCCGAGCACGGGCACATCCCGCCGCCTCCCGTGTCGGTCTACGGGATCACCGGGGACGACGCGGCGTGGGTCGGGCGGCGGCAGACCCCGCACCCGGGGCGGGTCTTCGAGGAGCCGCTGAACTTCGACGCCGACCGATGGGCCGCCCGGCCGCGGACCTACGTCGACTGCACGGCGCCGGCGCTGCCGACCATCGAGCCCTCGCGGCGGCTGGTGCGGTCGCAGCCCGGGTGGGAGGTGGTCGAGCTGGCCACCGGACACGACCCGATGGTGAGCGCGCCGGACGTGCTGGCCGCCGTCCTGCTGGAGGTCGCCGGGCGCTAGCCGTGGAGGCGCCGGTGCAGCTCGTGGACCTCCTCGTCGAGGCCGGCCACCGGACCCTCGACCGGCACGCCCGGGGCGACCGCGCGGACCGGCAGCGGTTGGACCGGCGCCGGCGGGACGCCGAGCTCGGCCAGCCAGGACGCCAGCTGAGCCGACGAGCTGGCGTACACGATCCGGCCGAGCCCGACCCAGGCGTGCGCGGCGGCGCACATGGGGCAGTGCTCGCCGGAGGTGTAGACGGTCGCCGCGGCCCGCTCCTCGGGCGAGAGGTGGGCGGCGGCCCAGCGGGCGATGGCGAACTCCGGGTGCTGCGTGCGGTCGCCACCGGCCACGTGGTTGGAGTCCTCGAAGCGCACCTGGCCCTCGGCGTCGACCAGCACCGACCCGAAGGGCTCGTCGCCGGCGTCGAGCGCCGCGCGGGCCAGCTCCACGCAGCGGCGGAGGTGGGCCCGGTCTGTGTCGTCGACCATGGAATCCATCTTCGCGGGGTCGCCGCCCGTCGTCCCCCCGGCGCAGACTGCCCGCCATGCCGCCCCTCCCGATGCCCGACGACTGGCAGCGCGCCCTGGTCGTGGCCGCGCACCCCGACGACATCGAGTACGGCACGGCCGCGGCCGTCGCCGTCTGGACGGCGGCGGGCAAGGGGGTGCACTACCTGCTGGCCACCCGCGGGGAGGCCGGGGTCGCCGGGATCTCCCCGGCCGAGGCGGGTCCGCCGCGGGAGGACGAGGAACGCCGCTCGGCGGCCGTCGTCGGGGTGTCGGAGGTGGAGTTCCTCGGCCACCGGGACGGCGTGCTGGAGGCCGAGGTGGCGCTGCGCCGCGACCTGGCCGCCGCGATCCGCCGGCACCGGTCGGAGTTGGTGCTGACCATGTACGGCAGCGACACCTGGAGCCCCCCGGGCGTCACGCCGGGCTACCTGAACTCCGCCGACCACCGGGGCACTGACCGAGAGCATGCTCGACGCGGTGGCCGACGCCGCCAACGAGTGGATCTTCCCGGAGCTGACCGAGAAGCGGTGAACCGGCGTTCAGTACGTCGCGGTGCACACGATCGACCCCGAGCCGCCGCACGTGATGGACGTGGGCGCGGGGATGGACAAGGCGGTGGCCTCGCTGACCGAGCACCGCCGCTACCTGGAGGCGCTGTCGGACGAACCGGTCGACGAGCAGGCGCGTCGACAGATTGACAGGGCGACGCTGACAGAGGACGGCGAGCGGCGGGTGGGCTTCCGGCTCTACTGTGGCTGAGAACCGTGGCCGGGGGTCCCGGGAGCAGGTCCCGCCGAGCTCTCTCGGTCACTCCACGTAGGTGCCGCGCCGCGCCCAGGAGCAGGACAACGTCATGCGCGCGGAGTCGCAGGGACCGGCCAGGACGACGCCGTCGTCATCGGTCGTTCCCTCATGGGGCAGGGGCGAACGGAGCGTCGATGGGAGAGTCCCACGCGCCCCGATCGCCGCTGAGGATCAGTAGGTGCGGCGACGGCTGAAGCGGTCGAACAGTCGCTTGAGCAGGTTGAACTTGATGAGTCCGGATACGAGTCCCATGTCGTTGCTCCTTGGTCGTATGTGGGTGTTGACCAGGGGCCTCTACCCGCAACGGGGGATTTCATGTGCGCGGGCCGGCATAGACTGGCGGCACGACGGACGAGTCGGCTGGGCGGTCGCGTCGGCGGGGGAGACCCCGTCGCCGAGGAACGTCCGGGCTCCACAGGGCAGGGTGGTCGCTAACGGCGACCCGGGGTGACCCGCGGGACAGTGCCACAGAGAACAGACCGCCAGCGCTCGCGCTGGTAAGGGTGAAACGGCGGTGTAAGAGACCACCGCACACCGGGTGACCGGTGTGGCTCGGTAAACCCCACCCGGAGCAAGGTCGAGAGGGACGGCGGTCCGCCGCCGTCCTGCGCAGGCGTTCGAGGGCTGCCCGCCCGATGCCTGCGGGTGGACCGCTGGAGCCTGCCGGCAACGGCAG
>JALYNA010000530.1 GCA_030773455.1 Actinomycetota bacterium | reverse complement strand
GCCTCGACGCGCGGTCCGACCGCGCCACGGGCGGCCTCCACCCGCGGGGCGATCGCGTCGAGTGCGGCTTCGACGGCGGGGGCGGCGACCGCCACCGCGGCGGCCACCTTGGGAGCGACCGCGCCCTTGGCGGCGTCCAGCGCCGGGCCGCTCGCCTCCCGGGCCGCCTCCACGCGCGGTGCCAGCTGTTCCGTCGCCGCCTTCCGGGCCTCCGCCACCGCCGCCCCGATGTGGACGAGGCCCTCCTGCAGTTCCTCGCCGATGATCTGGCCGTGCGTCTTCTTGCGGAACACGGGATGCACCTCCGGTTGATCGTGTCGGCGGCCATCCTGCCCGCTCGCCGCGGACGGCACACCCCGAGTGCGGTGTCCCGAACGGCGGCTGTGGGGTGGGCTGGATAGCGTCGGTGGGTGCAGCTGCGCATCTTCACCGAACCCCAGCAGGGCGCCACCTACGAAGACCTGCTGGCCGTCGCTCGGCGGGCCGAGGAGACCGGCTTCGACGCCTTCTTCCGCTCCGACCACTACCTGGCGATGGGCGACGACGGCCTGCCCGGCCCGACCGATGCGTGGGTGACCCTGGCCGGGCTGGCCCGCGAGACCAGCCGCATCCGGCTGGGCACGCTGATGTCGGCGGCGACGTTCCGGCTGCCCGGGCCGCTGGCGATCTCGGTGGCCCAGGTGGACGCCATGAGCGGAGGGCGGGTCGAGCTCGGGATCGGCGCGGGCTGGTACGAGGCCGAGCACACCGCCTACGGCATCCCGTTCCCCCCGCTGGGCGAGCGGTTCGACCGCTACGAGGAGCAGCTGGAGGTCATCACCGGCCTCTGGTCGACGCCGGCCGGGGAGACCTTCCACTTCGCCGGCGAGCACTACCGGCTCACCGGCTCCCCGGCGTTGCCCAAGCCGGTCCAGGCCCGCGGCGTGCCGGTCGTCGTGGGTGGCCGGGGCAGGCGCCGCACGCCGGCGCTGGCGGCCCGCCACGCGGCGGAGTTCAACGTGCCCTTCTCGTCGGTCGAGCGGAACGCCGAGTTGTTCGACGGCGTGCGGCAGGCGTGTGCCGACGCCGGCCGCGACCCGGCGTCCATGGTGCTCAGCACCGCGCTGGTGCTGTGCGTCGGCCGGGACGAGGCCGAGCTGGCCCGCCGGGCGGCCGCGATCGGCCGGGACGTCGACGAGCTGCGGGCCCACGGCGCGGCGGGCACCCCGGCCGAGGTGGTCGACGTCCTCGGCCGGTACCGCGAGGTGGGGGCGACCCGGGCCTACCTGCAGGTGCTCGACCTCGCCGACCTCGACCACCTAGACCTCGTGGCCGCCGAGGTGGCCCCGCAGCTGGGCTGATGCCCGCTACAGGGGCTGTAACGGGGTGGCCGACACGGGGTCGGCCTGCCGTGGAGCTCGACGGTCGCGGCCCTGCGGGTGCGGTCGGGTCGGCGGGCCCCGCGCGGTAGGCTCAGCGGTGTGACCAGGCGGCTCCTCCTCGCGCGGCCGCGCTGACCCGAGACCCCTCCGTCAGCACGGCGACCCCTCCTGCGTGAGGGGTCTTTTGCTGTCCACCGCCGGTACGGGCACCCGATGACCAGGAGCACGACGATGAGCCAGACGGCCGACCAGCCGAGTGTCGAGCAGGCGGCGGGGGACGTCCCGCCGCACCGCTACACGCCCGCGCTGGCCCAGCAGATCGAGCTGGCGTGGCAGGACCGCTGGGAGGCCGGGGGGACCTTCCACACCCCGAACCCGACCGGCCGGCTCAGCGCGGGCTTCGAGCGGGTCGCCGACCGGCCGAAGTACTTCGTGATGGACATGTTCCCGTACCCCTCGGGCGCCGGCCTGCACGTCGGCCACCCGCTGGGCTATCTGGGCACCGACGTCACCAGCCGGTTCCGCCGGATGGACGGCGCGAACGTGCTGCACCCGATGGGCTACGACGCCTTCGGGCTGCCCGCCGAGCAGTACGCCGTCCAGACCGGGCAGCACCCGCGGATCACCACCGAGGCCAACATCGCCGCCATCCGAGCGCAGCTGCGCCGGCTGGGCGTCGACCACGACGACCGCCGCACCTTCGCCACCATCGACCCGGGCTACTACAGGTGGACCCAGTGGATCTTCCTGCAGATCTTCGGCTCCTGGTTCGACGAGACGGCCGGGAAGGCACGGCCGATCGAGGAGCTGGTGGCCGAGCTGGACGCCGGCACGCGGGAGCCGGCGCCGGCCACGAACCCGACCGGCCGGCCGTGGGCCGAGCTGGACGACGTCGAGCGGCGGAAGGTCGTCGACGTGCACCGGCTGGCCTACCTGCACCAGGCGCCGGTGAACTGGTGCCCCGGCCTGGGCACGGTGCTGTCCAACGAGGAGGTCACGCCCGACGGGCGCTCGGAGCGCGGCAACTTCCCGGTGTTCCGGCGTCCGCTGACCCAGTGGATGATGCGGATCACCGCCTACGCCGACCGGCTGCTGGAGGACCTGGACCGGCTGGACTGGTCGGACTCCCTGAAGCTGATGCAGCGCAACTGGATCGGCCGCTCCACCGGTGCGCGGATCCGCTTCGCGGCCGGTCCGGAGACGATCGAGGTCTTCACCACCCGCCCCGACACGCTGTTCGGCGCCACCTACATGGTGGTGGCGCCCGAGCACCCGCTGGTCGCGTCGCTGACCGCCGCCGCGTGGCCCGCCGAGGCCGATCCCCGCTGGACGGGCGGAGCGCCGACCCCGGCGGAGGCGGTGCGCGAGTACCAGCGGCAGGCCTCCCGCCGCTCGGAGCTGGACCGCCAGGACGCCGGCCGCGAGAAGACCGGCGTCTGGCTGGGGGTCACCGCCGTCAACCCGGTCAACGGCCGCGAGCTGCCGGTGTTCATCGCCGACTACGTGCTGACCGGCTACGGCACGGGCGCGGTCATGGGCGTGCCCGGTGAGGACACCCGTGACTGGGAGTTCGCCGAGGCCTTCGGGCTGCCCGTCGTCCGCACGGTACAGCCGCCGGCCGACTGGGACGGCGGGGCGTGGACCGGCGTCGGCGTGATGATCAACTCATCCAACGACGAGGTGTCGCTGGACGGCCTGGACAAGGCCACCGCCATCGCCGCGATCACCGACTGGCTGGTCGCGCACGGGCACGGCGAGGCCACGACGACCTACAAGCTGCGCGACTGGCTGTTCAGCCGGCAGCGCTACTGGGGCGAACCGTTCCCGGTGCTCTACGACGAGGACGACCTGCCGGTCGCCGTCCCGGAGTCGATGCTGCCGGTGCTGCTGCCCGAGGTCGACGACTACGCGCCCAAGACCTTCGCCGACGACGACGCGGACTCCGCGCCGGAGCCGCCGCTGTCGCGGGCCACCGAGTGGACAACGGTCGAGCTGGACCTGGGCGAGGGCCTGAAGAAGTACCGGCGCGAGACCAACACGATGCCCAACTGGGCCGGCTCGTGCTGGTACTACCTGCGCTACCTGGACCCCGGCGACGATACCCGGATGGTGGACCCGGAGCTGGAGCGCTACTGGCTGGGCCCGCGCGAGCCCGGTGACGTCGGCGGTGTCGACCTGTACGTCGGCGGGGTCGAGCACGCCGTCCTGCACCTGCTGTACGCCCGGTTCTGGCACAAGGTGCTGTTCGACCTGGGCCACGTCAGCAGCGAGGAGCCGTTCCGCCGGCTGGTGAACCAGGGCTACATCTCCGCCTACGCCTACACCGACGAGCGCGGCTTCTACGTGCCCGCCGCCGAGGTGGTCGAACAGGACGGGCAGTTCCTCTACGAGGGCAAGCCGGTCAACCGTGAGTACGGGAAGATCGGCAAGTCGCTGAAGAACGTGGTGACCCCCGACGAGATGATCGGCGCCTACGGGGCCGACACCTTCCGCGTCTACGAGATGTCCACCGGGCCGCTGGACCAGTCCCGGCCGTGGGAGACCAAGGCCGTCGTCGGATCGCAGCGGCTCCTGCAGCGGATCTGGCGCGTCGTTGTCGACGAGGAGACCGGAGCGGTGCGGGCCGCCGACGTGGAGCCCGGCGAGGACACCCTGCGGGCGCTGAACCGGACGATCGCCGGGGTCCGCGACGGGTTCTCGACCCTGCGGTTCAACATCGCCATCGCCCGGATCACCGAGCTGACCAATCACCTGACGTCGGCCTACGGGGCGGACTCCCCGGTGCCGCGGTCGGTGGCCGAGCCGCTGGTGCTGATGGTGGCGCCGCTGGCCCCGCACGTCGCCGAGGAGCTGTGGTCGCGGCTGGGCCACGAGCAGTCGCTGGCCTGGGCGCCGTTCCCCGAGGCCGACGAGCGGTGGCTGGTCGAGGACACCGTGGCGGTCGCCGTCCAGCTCAACGGCAAGGTGCGGGCCCAGGTGACGGTGCCGGCCGACGCCGACGCCGCCGCGCTGGAGGCTGCGGCCCGCGCCGACGAGAAGGTGGCCGCGCACCTGGACGGGAGGACGGTGCGCCGCGTCGTCGCCGTCCCCGGCCGGTTGGTCAACTTCGTCGTCGCCTGAGGGTGGCGGAGTGGCAGGGCGCGGAAAACGCGCCCCTGCCACTCCGCTCAGTCCTTCTATCCCTGTTCGGGGACGCCTGGCAGGCGCGAAAATGTGGTCGGGTCGCCCGCCGACGTCGGTCTTCTCCTTGGAACACGATCCCGTAGCTCAGTCTGACGCTGGGGC
>JALYNA010000529.1 GCA_030773455.1 Actinomycetota bacterium | reverse complement strand
GGCCGCGGCATCGGCGCCGCCATCGCCCGGGGGCTGGCGGCGCACGGCGCTGCCGTCGCCGTGAACTACCTGCGCGATGCGGCGTCCGCCGAGCGCGTGGCCGCCGACATCGAGGCCTCCGGGGCGCGGGCGCGGGCGATCCGCGCCGACGTCACCGACCCCGCTGCCGTCCAGCAGCTGGTCGCCGAGGTCGACGACGAGTTGGGCCCGGCGGACGTCGTGGTCAACAACGCGCTGCGCAGCTACACCTTCGACCCGCTGGCCCGCAGGACGGCGTGGGAGACCAGCTGGGAGGACTACCGCCACCAGCTGGAGGGCAGCCTCGGGGGAGCGGTGAACGTCTGCCGCGCGGCGCTCCCCGGGCTGCAGGCGCGCGGCGGTGGCCGGATCGTCAACGTGGTCACCGACCTCGTCGAACGGCCCAGCGTGCCCTACCACGACTACACGACGGCCAAGGCCGCCCTGCTCGGCTTCTCCCGGAACCTGGCCGCCGAGCTGGGGCCCTTCGGCATCACGGTCAACTGCGTCGCACCGGGGCTGGTGCACCCCACCGACTCCAGCCGGACCGCGACGGACGAGCAGCGCGACGCCCTGGAGGAGGCCACGCCGCTGCGGCGCCTGGCCACGCCGGACGACGTCGCCGGCGCGGTGCTCTTCTTCGCCAGTGACTGGGGCGGCTTCGTCACCGGCGCCTGCCTCTTCGTCGACGGCGGCCTCGTGATGCGGTGAGGCCCGCGGTCAGGACGCCGGCAGGGACCGGGAGCGCCACCGGAGCCGCTCGAGGCGCCGGCGGAGCCGGACGCCCAGCCGGCCACCGGGCGTGCCGGCGGCCGGCCCGGCCAGCAGCTCGATCTCCGTCAGGAGCGCGGATCTGCGGTGCTCCAGCGCCGCCACCTCCGCCAGGAGGACGGCGCGGCGCGCGATGGCCTCGCGGTCCAGCCGCTCCCGGGTCGTGGCGGCCTCGGCGTCCGCCCGCCGCCGCTCCTCCCGTCCGGTGGTCAGCATCCCGACGATCTCCTCGCGCACCTGCAGCCGGGCGGCGGATGCCTCCTCGGCGGCGCGCTGCCGCACCAGCACGGCGTGCTCGGCCGCGCGCTGCTCCACCGCGTATACCTCGACGAGCCGCGCCTCGGCCTCTCCGCGGGCCTGCCTGCGGGTCTCCTCGGCCTCGTCGACGATCCGGCCGGCCGCGACGACCATCGCGTCGACCTCGGTGGCCGCCTCGGCGCGGAGCCGGTCCGCCTCGGCCTGCGCGTCGGCGAGCAGCCGTGTCACCTCGGCCGCCGTCCGCTCCGCCTGCGCGGCAGCCGCGGCCCGGTCGGCCTCTGCCTCGGCACGCATGCCCGAGGCCTCGTCGGCCGCCGCGGCCAGCATCGACCCGATCCGGCGCGACAGCTGGAGGAACTCCCCGCCCCCGGCCGAGTGGGTCAGCAGCTGCCGGGCCTCGTCGAGGGCGGCCAGCGTGGATAGGTGACGCGCCACCAGGTGCTCACGCTCGCGGTCGGCGGTGGCCAGCTCGTCCTCCGCCCACTGGACGTAGGTGTCGACCTGGAAGCGGTCGTAGCCGGCCAGGGTGCGGCGGAACATCGGAGCCGCCTGGAAGACCGTGGGCAGGTCACCGGAGACGTTCGGGCGGTTCCGGTCCGGGGCCCCGGTCCCCGGCTCCGGGGTTGGTTCATCGACGGGGCGGGCGGGTCCGTCGTCGGCATGCACCTGGACGCTCATCCAACCTGCCTTCTTCCGCCGTTCGGGTCGAGGGAGAGGGACGCTACGTCGCCGGGAGCACCAGGCGGGCCGTTCCCGGACCGCAGTCACCCGGAGTGGCGACGCCGGTGCGCTGCGCTTCGCGCGCACGTCGCTCGGGTGGGTGACCGGACCGGCGATGGGCGTTCGGCGGTCCCCGAGGTCGCGCATCCTCGTCCCATGACGCCCGTCCCGGCCCCGCCGCCCCCAGGCAGCATCACCGTCCCGCCGTGGTACGGCTGGGAGGAGATCGCGGCCGTACTGGTCCTCGTGCTCGTCGCGGCCGTCGCTGCGGCCGTGGTCCTCGCGGCCGGCAGGGGCGTGCACGGCAGGTCCGAGTGGCAGGCCTGGCTCGACGGGCGGTCGGCGAGCGCCGGGGCCCGGCGCGGGGACTCTCGACCGCGACCGGGAACACCGGCCCGGAGCCCCGAGATGGACAGCGGCGTCCACCACGGTGGTGCGTGACGGCCCGGTGACCACCGGGCCCCGCACGTGACGGCGGCCACCGCGTGACCTTCCTGGAGTCCTCGCACAGTGCGTCGGGGAACGACGCGATGACCGCTCCGCGCCTGACCGACATGAAGATCACGCGGTAGCCGGCACGCACACGCCGCTGGGCTCGATCGGGGACGTCTTCCTGCCGGCCAGCACCAGCCCGTGCCGGGAGATGGCGGTGTCGTGATCCGGGGTCAGCGGTCCGGGCGGCTGTTGACAGGCCGCAGGTTCAAGGCGACAGTCTGCTGGACCAGCGATTCGCTCCCCCCTGGGATCGGCGGATGAGTTCTGGGAACGTCGGCAACGGGGAGTGGCTCCATGGGTGGCGATCGACTCGACCAGGCCGGGATCTCGCGTCGGTCCTTCCTGCTCTCCGCCGGTCTTGTCGCGGCCAGCGTGTCCGCGTGTGGCCGGCTGACGGGTGGCGGCACGGGCGCCGGTGGAGGTGGGGGCCAAGTCACCTTCCTCAGCACCCAGTTCACGCCTCTGGAGGAAGCCGACCGGTTCCGGCAGATCCTGAAGAGTGCCTACACGGCGAAGCCGGTCGACTATGTGACTTCCGATCCCGCGCCGTTCGCCGACCGGGTCCGATCCGCCATCGAGGCGGGGAACGTCAACTTCAGCCTGCTCGGCGCCCTGCACGGCCAGTTCGCCACCATCGCTGACCAGCTCGACGACGTCTCCGACGTGATGCAGCGGCTGGCAGGCGCCGGCTACCCCCAGGAACTCACGGACCTGGCCAAGCTGGGTACCGAGAAGACCCTCTTCATCCCCTGGGCGCAGGCGACGTACGTCATGGCCGTGCACAACTCCGCGATGGACGCGCTGCCTCCGGGAGCGAGTACCGACCAGCTGACGTACGAGCAGCTGCTCACCTGGGCCGAGGCCCTGACCGAGCAGACGGGCAAGCCGGCCTTCGGGCTGCCCGGCGGCCCCAAGGGACTCCTGCACCGGTTCTTCCAGGGCTTCACCTACCCGTCCTTCACCGGGGGCGTGGTGCCCACCTTCGCCTCTGCGGAGGCGCAGGAGATGTGGCGTTATCTCCAGCGCCTGTGGAAGGTCACGAACCCCGCCTCGACCAACTTCGACTTCATGCAGGAACCTCTCGTCTCCGGCCAGGTGCTGCTGGCCTGGGACCACGTCTCGCGCCTGGTCGACGCGCCGAAGCAGAAGCCCGGGGAGTTTACCATCTTCCCCGTGCCCAGCGGCCCGAAGGGCCGCGGCTACATGCCGGTCCTGTCGGGGTTGGCCATCCCGAAGAACGCCCCGGACCGCGCCTCCGCTGTCGCCCTCATCGAGGCGCTGTCCAAGCCGGAGGTGCAGTTCGAGGTGCTACGGCAGAACGCCTTCTTCCCCACTGTCTCGGCTCCGCTGCCCGGCGACCTCCCGCCGGGGATCAGCGAGGAGGCCAAGGGGGTGCAGGCGCAGCAGAACGCTTCCGACGCCCTGCTCACTCTGCCGCCGGTCGGGCTGGGCGCCCGGGAGGGCGAGTTCACCGCGATCTACAAGGACACGTTCTCGCGCATCGTGCTGAACGGGGAGGACCCCGCGACGGTGCTGCCCGAGCAGAAGTCGGCGATGCAGCAGCTGCTGGACGAAACGAAGGCGCCCTGCTGGACCCCGGACCCGAGCAGCAACGGTGCTACGTGCGTCGTGGGCTGAGGGAGGAACCTCAGTGACCGCGATCTCCCGGGCGGGCGGGGTGCGTCGACGGGCCGGACGAGCGCCGGTGCGCGCTGCCTATCTCCTGCTCGTGCCCTCCACACTCTTCCTCGCGGTCTTCTTCCTCTGGCCGCTGGTGCAGGGGCTGCTGCTGTCGTTCCAGGGTCGCCAAGGCTTCACCACCGAGTTCTTCGCACGGATGGTCAGTAGCCCCGCGTTCTGGCCGGCGGTACGCAACACCCTGCTGGTGGTGCTGGTCGTGCTGCCGCTGCAGTTCGCCCTGGCCCTGGCGATGGGCTTGATCCTGCAGGCCAATCCTCGAGGGCGCGGCTTCTTCCTCTACTTCTGGGCTGTACCCCTCGCGGTCAGCGACCTGGCCGCCGGCCTCGTGTGGCTGTCGATCTTCACCGACAACGGCTATCTCAACTCGATGCTCGTCCGCCTCGGTCTGGTGGACAGCGGCATCGCCTGGCTGAGCTATCAGAACTACTGGACGATGTTCCTCGCGGTCGTCGTCGCCGAGACCTGGCGAGCCACCTCACTCGTGCTCGTGATCGTCGTGGCCGGGTTGCAAGTCGTTCCGCGTGACTACGACGAGGCGGCCCAGATCTTCGGGGCCTCGTTCTGGCAGCGGCTCCGGCACGTCACGCTGCCGCTGATCAAGCCGAGTCTGGCGGTCGCCCTCATCCTGCGAACGATCCTGGCGTTCCAGGCGTTCGCCGTCGTGGTCGCGCTCACCGGAGAGAACTTCCCGGTGCTGGTCAGCGAGACCTACGATTGGTATGCGAACCTGCAGAACCCCAACGTCGCCGCCGCCTTCGCCATCGTGATCATGGGCGTCTCCATGCTCTTCGCGGTCCTCTACTTGCGACTGCTCAGCAGTAACGAGCAGGCGCAGGGGCCGCGCGCATGAGCACGGGGACAGGGGTGCCGGCCACCCACTCAGCGGAGCAGGATCGGCTCGAGACGCGACCGCCCGTGGTTCCCGACACGGTTCCGGTCGACCGCGCCCCGCTGCGCCGCCGGCGGCTGACTCGGGCAGGCATGTACGCCCTCGCGATCGCCTTCACGGCCTTCATGGCGGTGCCGCTCTATCTCATCGCTCTGGCGGCCTTCTCCACGCGGAGCGCCCTCGACACCTTCCCCAAGGCCTTGGTGCCGAGTTCTCCCAGCGCGGAGACGATGAGCGCGTTCCTCGGTTCCAGCGGGATCGCCGACGCGTTCATCAACAGCGTGATCGTGGGCATCGGCACCCTGATCGTGTCGATCCTGCTCGGCGCGCCCGCGGGCTACGCTCTTGCTCGGTATGCCTTCCGGGGTAGGGACGCCTATCAGTTGGCGATTCTGTTCACCCGGTCCCTGCCGATCGTCATCCTCGCGGTGCCCCTGGCGGTCCTGTTCGCCAACTTGGGGCTGAGCGACGCGCTGCTGGGGATCATCTTCGTGCACTCGGTGCTGGCGCTGCCCACCACGGTGTTGATCACCGCCAGCATCTTCGTGTCCGTGCCGAAGGACGTGGAGGAGGCCGCGCTCGTCCTCGGTTGCACGCCGCTGGGCGCTGTGCTGCGCGTGGTGCTGCCCTTGGCGCTGCCGGGGATCGCCGCGAGCAGCATCTTCACGTTCGTCCTGTCCTGGAACGAGGTCTTCGCCGCCACGATCCTGTCGCTGACCAACCGGACCCTTCCCGCGCAGGTCCTCGTGTCGCTGCAGGACAGCCCGCAGTACTACCGCTTCGCCGGGGGTTTCGCGCTGGTCGTGCCCTCGATGCTGTTCATCCTCTTCATGCGGCGTTACCTGATGAACATGTGGGGCTCGATCGTCAAGTAGGTGGTCTCGAGGGAGGGGGCCACGTGGCCCAGATCGTCGTCCAGGACCTGGTCCGCACCTATCCCGGCGCCAAACATCCGGCGACCGACCACATCGACCTGAACGTGGGCGATGGGGAGTTCATGGTGCTGCTCGGGCCTTCCGGGTGTGGGAAGACCACGTTGCTGCGCCAGATCGCGGGGCTGGACCTGCCGGACTCAGGGGCGATCTCCATCGGCGGGCGCGACGTGACCTACCTGCCGCCGCGGGAGCGGCGACTGGCCATGGTGTTCCAGTCCTACGCGGTCTTCCCCCACCGGAACGTGGCCGACAACATCGGCTTCGGCCTGGCGATGCGCAAGGACAGCAAGGCGAAGATCAAGGAGAAGGTCCAGTGGGCCGCATCGCTGCTGCAGCTGGAGCCCTATCTGGACCGCTACCCCGCCAAGCTGTCCGGAGGGCAGCGTCAGCGGGTGGCGGTTGCGCGGGCGATCGTCATGGAGCCCGACGTGCTGCTCATGGACGAGCCGCTGTCGAACCTCGACGCGCTGCTGCGCCTGTCCTTCCGTGCCGAGCTCAAGAAGCTGGTGCAGGACCTGGGAACCACGTGCGTCTACGTGACCCACGACCAGGTCGAGGCGCTCTCGCTGGGTGACCGCGTCGCGGTCATGAGCACCGG
>JALYNA010000528.1 GCA_030773455.1 Actinomycetota bacterium | reverse complement strand
GCGCGCAGGTGCGCGGCGTCGACGTCGGCCAGCAGCACCCGCTCCGGGCCGACGGTCAGCGCCGGGTCGGCGCCCCCGGCGTCGACCTGCACCGTCCAGGCCCGGCGGGCGGCGACCACGCCGACCGCCACCACGCCCAGGACGGCGACTCCGGCCAGCGTCCACGCCAGCGGTGACACGCCCGGACCCGGGAGCGCCAGGTCTCCGACGACGACGAGCCCGAGGACCCCGGTGACCAGCCACAGCGGTCGCCAGGAGCCCCCGGGCTCGACGTAGCTCATCAGCGGATCCAGCGGGCGGCCTCCACGGCCCAGTAGGTGAAGACCGTGCCGGCCCCGGCCCGGCGGATGGCGGTGAGCGTCTCCAGGATCGCCCGCTGCCGGTCCACCCAGCCGTTCGCGGCGGCCGCCTCGAGCATCGCGTACTCGCCGCTGACCTGGTAGGCGCTGACCGGGACGTCGACGGCGTCGGCGACCCGGGCGACGATGTCCAGGTAGGGCAGTGCCGGTTTCACCATGACCGCGTCGGCGCCTTCGGCGAGGTCCTGGGTCACCTCGCGCAGCGCCTCGTCGGCGTTGGGCGGGTCCATCTGGTAGGTCGAGCGGTCGCCGAACTGCGGCGCCCCCTCGGCCGCCTCGCGGAAGGGGCCGTAGAAGCCTGAGGCGTACTTGGCGGCGTAGGCCAGGATCGGCGTCTCGGAGAAGGCGGCGCCGTCCAGCGCCCGGCGGATCGCCGCGACCTGGCCGTCCATCATCCCGCTGGGGGCGATGAGGTGCGCCCCGGCCTGGGCCTGGGCGATCGCGACGGCGGCGTACCGGTCCAGCGTCGGGTCGTTGTCGACGACGCCGGCCGGGGTGACCAGCCCGCAGTGCCCGTGGTCGGTGTACTCGCACAGGCACAGGTCGGCCATGAGCACCAGCTCGTCGCCGAGGTCGGCGCGCAGCTGCTGCAGGGCGACGTTGACGATGCCGTCGGCGGCGTCGGCCTGCGAGCCGACCGCGTCCTTCTCCGCCGGGATGCCGAAGAGGATCAGTCCGCCGACGCCGGCCTCGGCCGCCTCGTGCGCGGCCTTGCGCAGCGAGTCCGTCGTGTGCTGCACGACACCGGGCATCGAGCCGATCGGCTGCGGTGAGTCGATGCCCTGCTTGACGAAGACGGGCAGCACGAGGTCGGCCGGCGACAGCCGCGTCTGCGCAGTGAGCCGCCGCAGCGCAGGCGTCGACCGCAGCCGACGCCCGCGTGCGAACCCGGGACTCGAGCCGCCGGTCACTGCTGCTCGCCGTCCTCCGCCTCGCGCAGGGAGAGCGCGTGCTCGGCCAGGGCGTCGACCAGCGGCCCGACGGCAGCGGTCTCGGGCCGGACATCGACCCGCAGGCCGAACTCCTGCGCCGTGGCCGCGGTCTGCGGGCCGATCACCGCCACGACCGTCTTGGCGTGCGGCTTGCCGGCGATGCCGACCAGGTTCCGCACGGTGCTCGACGAGGTGAAGCACACCGCGTCGAAGCCGCCGCCCTTGATCGCCTCGCGCACCGGCGCGGGCGGCGGGGCGGCCCGGACGGTGCGGTAGGCGGTCACGTCGTCGATCTCCCAGCCGCGCTCCTTGAGCCCGGCGGCGAGGGTCTCGGTCGCGATGTCGGCGCGGGGAAGCAGCACCCGGTCGATCGGGTCGAGCACGTCGTCGTACTCGGGGAAGTCGGCCAGCAGGCCCTCGCTGGACTGCTGCCCGGTGGGCACCAGCTCCGGCACGATGCCGAAGGCGCGCACCGCGTCGGCCGTGGTCTCGCCGACGCAGGCGACCTTGACGCCGGCGAACGCGCGGGCGTCCAGACCCAGCTCGACGAACTTCTCCCGGACGGCCTTCACCGCGTTGACCGAGGTGAACACGATCCAGCCGTATCGGCCGGTGACCAGGCCCTTGACGGCGCGGTCCATCTGCGCGGGGCTACGGGGCGGCTCGACGGCGATCGTCGGGACCTCGACCGGGACGGCGCCGTAGGCGCACAGCCGGTCGCTCATCTCGGCGGCCTGGTCCTTGGTGCGCGGCACCAGCACCCGCCAGCCGAACAGCGGCCGGCTCTCCCACCAGGACAGCCGGGCGCGCTTGTCGACGGCCGACCCGACGGTGGCCACTACCGGACCGGTGACCGCGTCCAGCCCGGCGGTCTTCTCGGCGACGGCGGCCAGCTTGGCGACCACGCTCTTCTGCCCGGTGCCCGAGCCGCCGGTGGTGACGACGACCGCGGTGCTGCGGGACAGTCCGCCCTCGACCAGCCGCGCGGCGGCGTCGGGGAGGTCCTCGGCGTTGCCCTGCAGCACCAGCGGCGCGTCCAGGCTCTTGGCCGCGGCCGCCAGCGCGGCCAGGTCGGCCTCGCCCCCGCGCAGGTCCGCCGACAGCGAGGTGCCGCCGAGGGCGACGCCGGCGAACGCCGGGACGGCGGTCGAGGACGCGACGCCGGGGACGACGTCGAAGCCGACGGAGGTGCGGCCGACGGCCAGCACCTCCTTGACCACGCGGTCAGAGGTGTACGGGTCACCGGCGACCAGCCGGACGACGGTCCGACCGCCCTTGGCGGCGGCCACGGCGGCCCTGGCCACCTCGGCCGGCTCACCGGTCGCGGGGGCCGGCTCGAGCTCGGGCCGGCCGGCGCGGACGGCCTCGGTGATCACCGGCGGGACGTCGGGGTCGACGAGGACGGTGTGCGCCTCGGCGAGCGCCGCGGTGGCCCGCGCGGTGAGCATCCCGGGGTCGCCCGGGCCGGCGCCGACGAAGACGACCCTGCCGGCCGCACCGTTTTTGCGGGTCATGTCCTGCTCCTGGTTCTGGCCCCGGAGGGCTCGTGTGCGGGGGTACGGGGGGCCGGGGCCTGCTGCCCGGCCGGGTGGTGTGCGCTCATCGGGAGGCCGCCATCAGCTCGGCGGCGCCCCGGTCGAGGAGCTCCGCGGCCAGCTCGCGGCCGAGCCGCTCGGCCTCGGGTGGCGGTCCGGTGGTCGATCCCCGGACGCCGTCGCTGCCGTCGAGCGCGGTCACCGAGGCCCGGAGGAACAGCTCCGGGCCGTCCTCGCCCTCGGCCAGCTCGGCGTACGCGGCGACCGGCGCGCTGCAGCCGGCCTCCAGGGCCGCCAGCGTCGTCCGCTCGGCGACCACGCAGGCACGGGTGCCGGCGTCGTCCAGGGCGGCGATCAGCTGCCGGGTGCGCGCGTCGTCGCTGCGGCACTCCACGGCCAGCGCGCCCTGTGCCGGTGCGGGGAGGACCTGCAGCGGGTCGAGGGTCTCGGTGACGGCATCCAGCCGGCCCAGCCGGGCGAGCCCCGCGCGGGCCAGCACGACGGCGTCCAGGTCACCCGGCACCACGCGATTCATGCGGGTGTCGACGTTGCCGCGGATCGGCACCACCTCGAGCCCGAGCCCCAGCGCACGCAGCTGGGCGGCCCGGCGCGGGGCACCGGTGCCGACCGTGGACCCGGGCGGCAGCTCGCCGAGCGTGAGGCCGTCGCGGGCGACCAGCGCGTCGCGCGGGTCCTCCCGGGGCGGGACGGCGGCGATGGTCAGCCCCGGCTCGGGCAGCGTGGGCAGGTCCTTGTAGCTGTGGACCGCGACGTCGACGGTGCCCTCGAGCAGCGCCTGCCGGATCGCCGTCACGAAGACGCCGGTACCGCCGAGCTGGGCGATCGCCGCCGAGGACCGGTCGCCCTCGGTGCTGATGTGCACCAGCTGTACGGGGACGCCGCTGGCCGCGGTGATCGCGTCGGCCACGGCCTGCGACTGGGTGGTCGCCAGCCGGCTGGCGCGGGTGCCCAGCCGCAGAGTGCCGGTGGTGGTGGCCGTCATGCCGTCCCCCCGGGCCGCAGCTCGTCGGGGTCGACGCTGACGGCCTCGGCGAGATTCGTGCGAGCCGGGAGGACCTCGGCGTCGATGCCCAGGCCGAACAGGGCCCGCAGGGCGTCGGCGTAGTCCACCCCGCCCGGGGCGCTGGCCAGCTCCTTGACCCGCACGGTCGGCTCGTGCAGCAGCTTGTCGACCACGCGGCGGACGGTGCGGGCCACCTCGGCGCGGGCGCGGGCGTCCAGGTCGGGCACCCGCGCGGACAGCCGCAGCAGCTCGGCGTCGACCACCTCGGCGGCCTGGCTGCGCAGCGCGGAGACGGTGGGCGCGACCGCGGCGGCCTGCCGCTCGGCGCGCAGCAGCGC
>JALYNA010000527.1 GCA_030773455.1 Actinomycetota bacterium | reverse complement strand
GGACCCGCGCGCGCCGGTGGCCCGACCGTCGGTGACGACGACGAGCAGCGGGCGGCGCTGCGGGTCGCGGACCCGCTCCACTCGCAGGGTGTCGTGCGCGCGCAGCAGCCCGGCGGCCAGTGGGGTGCGCCCGCCGGTGGGCAGCTCGGTGAGCCGGGCCGCGGCGGCCTCGACCGACCAGGTGGGCGGCAGCGCCAGGACGGCCTCGGTGCCCCGGAAGGTCACCAGCCCGACCTTGTCCCGCCGCTGGTAGGCGTCGAGCAGCAGCGACAGGACGGCGCCCTTCACCGCGGCCATCCGCGACCGGGAGCCCATCGACCCGCTGGCGTCGACCACGAAGAGCACGAGGTTGCCCTCGCGGCCCTCCAGCACCGCCTGGCGGAGGTCCTCCCGGGCGATCCGCAGGCCCGGGCCGGTGCGGCCGCGGGTCACCTGGTGGGGTGCTGCGGCCAGCACGGTGCCGGTGAGGTGCAGCCGGGTGACCGTGCCGCGCGGGCGGTTGGCGCCCACGACCCGGCCCCGGTCGCCGCGGGCCCGTGAACGCCGGCCGGCCACGCCCGCGCCGATGCCGGGGACCTCCAGCCGCTGGGTGCGGAACGGGTCGGCGGGCGCGACCGCGGCCCGCTCCCGTGCGGGGGCGCTCCCGCCCTCCTCGGGCATTGGAGGCTTTGCATACGTTTCGGCGTCCGATCCGTATGCATTGCCTCCTATGCCTGGGTCGACAGGGCCGCCGTCGGGGGGAGGCGGAGCGCCCCCGCCGCCGTCCGGGCCCGCGGGCGGGTCCTCGTCGGGACGAGCGTCGTCCAGGGCCTGCTCGAGGGTGTCGGCGTCCAGGCCGGGCGCATCGAAGGGGTTGCGCCGCCGGCGGTGGGGGAGCGCCAGCCGGGCGGCCACCCGGACGTCGTCCTCGGTGACCTCGTCCCGCCCGCACCAGGCGGCGTGCGCGATCGCGGCGCGGGCGGTGACCAGGTCCGCGCGCAGCCCGTCGACGTCGAAGGCCGCGCACACGGCGGTCACCTGGCGCAGCGCGGCGTCGGAGAGGACGACGTGCGGGAGCCGGGCCCGGGCGGCGGCGATCCGGCGCGCCAGCCCGGCCTCCTCGTCGGCCCAGGACGCGGCGAACCCGGCCGGGTCGGCGTCGTGCGCGAATCGGCGGCGCACCACCTCGGCCCGCTCGGCCGGGTCGCGCGGTGCGGCGACCTCGACGGTGAGCCCGAACCGGTCGAGCAGCTGCGGGCGCAGCTCGCCCTCCTCGGGGTTCATCGTCCCGACCAGCAGGAACCGCGCCGCGTGCCGGACCGAGACGCCCTCGCGCTCGACGTAGGCCGTGCCCAGCGCGGCGGCGTCCAGCAGCAGGTCGACCAGGTGGTCGTGCAGCAGGTTGACCTCGTCGACGTAGAGCACGCCGCGGTGCGCGGCGGCCAGCAGCCCCGGCTCGAAGGCCTTCACGCCCTCGGTGAGCGCCCGCTCGAGGTCCAGCGAGCCGACGACGCGGTCCTCCGACGCGCCCACCGGCAGCTCGACCAGCCGCGCCGGGCGGATGGAGCCGGGGACGCCGGCCTCGTGCGGACCGTCGGGGCAGGCCGGGTCCGGGGCGGCCGGGTCGCAGGCGAAGCGGCAGCCGGCGACGACGTCGACCGGAGGCAGGACGGCGGCCAGCGCGCGCACCGCCGTCGACTTCGCCGTCCCCTTCTCACCGCGGACGAGCACGCCCCCGACGGCGGGGGAGACGGCGTTCAGCAGCAGCGCCAGCCGCATGTCGTCCATGCCGACGACGGCGCCGAAGGGATACGTCATGCGGGGGCACGTGTCCTCTCCCGGGTGTCCACGCCCGGAGGTGGCAGGAGGCGACGGCGGGAGTTCCTGACTCACCGGCGGAGCCGGCTCACAGTGGCGGGACCGCGCCGGAGTTCCACCGGGCTTCCTCCACTGCCGTCGCATGTGGCAGCGCCATTCGACCACGAGCGTCCGACCTACCGACAGGGGGCCAGTGACCGGACGGAGGCGCGGGGCGCTGACCGCCCGGCTGTGACGCGCCTCTCGCCCCGGCCCGCGCCCGGCGGGGCAGAGTGGGGCCCGGACCGACGACGGGAGGCCGGGGTGCGCGGGCAGCACGGGTGGCTCCGGGTCGCGGACCCGCTGGCCGTGCTCGCCCTCGGGGTCGCCGGCACGCTCGGCTTCGGGGCGCTCGGGCTGCCGTCCCCGGCGCTGTTCGCGGGACTGGCCGCCGGCCTGGCGCGGGCCCTGGCGTTCCCGCAGCGGCTAGGCGTCCCCGCACCGGCGATGACCGTCGTGCACGCGGTCATCGGCGTCATGGTCGGCACGCTGGTGCAGCTGGACACGCTCGTGGCGATCGCCCGGGACTGGCTGCCCGTCCTCCTCGTCACCACGGCGACCCTGGTCCTGAGCGTCCTGGCCGGGTACCTTATGGCCCTCCGGCGGGGGGTCAGCCGGGTCACCGGCGCCTTCTCCATGGTGGCCGGCGGCGCCAGCGGCATCACCGTCATGGCCCGGGAACTCGGCGCCGACGAGCGGATGGTGGCGGTCCTGCAGTACCTGCGCGTGCTGCTGATCGTGGTGACCCTGCCGGTCGTGGCCGTGCTGGTCTTCTCCGCCGACCCGTCCGGGAGCGCCGTCCCCGGCGGTGCGGACGGCGGTCCGGGCTGGTGGACCGAGCTCGGTTTCATGGCGGCCTGCGGCATCGTCGGGACGGCGCTGGCCGCGCTGCTGCGGGTGCCGACCGGCTCGCTGCTCGGGCCGATGGTGGTCGCAGCCGCGCTGGACCTCGGCGGCCTCTCCGGCGGAGCAGGGGCGCCCTTCCCGCTGGTCGAGGCCGCGTTCCTGCTCATCGGCCTGCAGGTGGGCCTGGGCTTCACCCGCGCGTCGCTGCGCACGGTCGGTGCGGCGATGCCCCTGGCCCTCGTCGTCCTCGTCGTCCTGACCGTGGCCTGCGCCGGCCTCGGGGTGCTCCTGGCCACGGCCACCGGGGTGAGCCCGCTCGACGGCTACCTCGCCACCACGCCCGGCGGCATGAACGCCGTCCTCGCCACGGCCACCGCCACCGGCGCCGACGCCACCTTCGTGCTCGCCGTCCAGCTGCTGCGGCTGTTCGTCATGCTGCTCTCCGCGCCGCTGCTGGCGCGCTGGCTGCGTCGCTCCGAGACCGGCTGAGAGAGGACCACCCTTCACCCCACGCCTCGTAGAAGGACCCCCTGCCCCCTGCCCCCCGCCACTCACGAGCTCGCGGCAGGACCCTGCAGGGGGCCGGGCACTGGACGAGGCCGGTCCCGTGCCGTGGTGGCGGGGCGCGCCTACCCTTGCCCGGGTGCCGGAGGAGGTGAGGGAGCTGTCCGAGGACCAGGCCGGCGCGGACGCCGGCACGCAGGACGCGGTGCTGCTGTTCGTCGGTGGCCCGCTGGACGGGCGCGTGGAGATCCGCGACGCGCGGCACGGGGAGCCCCTGCCGACCGTCACGCACGTGCACCTGCACGGCGGCCCCAAGGTGGTGCACCGCTACGACCTGACCCCGCTGGGCCCGCAGGCCGGGGTCTACCACCTGCGGCCGCGGCAGGGGGTCCGCGACCAGTCCGTCGCCGACTGAGCTCCCCGCATCCGTCACGCCGGGTCCCTGACGGATGGCACTGGCCCGGTGCGCCGCCCGGCTGCCACGGTCGTCGCATGACCGGGGACGACGGCCGTGCGTGACCACGTGCTGCTGCTGCACGTCGCGACGGGCACGGCCGCCCTCCTGACCGGCCCGCTCTGGCTCGTCGTCCGGCTGCTGGGACGCCTTGGCGATGCGCTCGCGTGGGCCTACCAGCTGGCGGTGGCGCCGGTCGCGGGGAGTGGCGCGATCCTGGCCGTCACGGCGCCGGGGCTGGCCTGGCTGTTGCCCGTCGCCGCGCTCACCGGCGGGCTGGCGCAAGCCGGCGCGCTGGTCCACCGGCGGGGCCACCCGCACTGGCGGACCCTGCAACCGCACCTGCTGGGCGGGTCCTACATCGCCCTGGTGACCGGTGTACTCGTCGCCTCCACCGGCAACCCGGTGTGGTGGGTGCTGCCCGCTCTGGTCGGCCAGGTACCGATCGCCGCCGCCAAGCGCCGGCTGCACCGGGGGGACGCCGGGACCGCGGTCGCCGGCCGGCGGGACGGCGCCGTTGCCGGGTAGCCACGCACCCGCCGTCAGCCGCGGTGGAGTGCGCGCAGCGCCGTCACCACGTCGTCGAAGACCGCCCGGCCGAGGGCCGCGCCCTCCCGCCGCGCGGAGCCGGCCGGCAGCAGCAACAGGCGGTCCAGCCGCACCTCGCTGGGCCGCCCGCGCGGGTCCCAGCCGCCGCGGCCGACGTCCATCCACCTCCGCCCGTGCCGGGCCTCGTCCGCGGCGTCGCGGTCGTGGTCCTGGCTGGAGAGCATCAGGCCGACCAGGTCCGAGCCGCGGCGGCCGACGACGAGCACCGGGCGGTCCTTGCCACGGCCGTCGCCCTCGTCGTAGGGCACCCACGCCCACACCACCTCGCCCGGATCGGGCTCGCCGTCGGCCTGCGGGCGGTGGACGAGGTCGACCCTGTCGAGGCCGCCGGCCAGGTCCCGGACGCCGCCGATCGGCCCGCGGACGGCGGCGGGCCGCAGCGCCGTCCGCAGCAGCGACCCGAGCACCCGGGACAGCGAGGATCCGGCCATGCCCGCACGCTACGGGGCCGTCCCGCCGGGGGACGCCGGAGACCTCGCGTGTCACTTGTGACACACAGGCACCAATTCGTCACGGGAGCGGTTGGGCCTGCCGACAAGAGGGCACGATGTGCACACGGGGACCGGGCACAGCCGCCCCCGGGAGAGGGGGGTCGTCATGACCTCGGCTGAGCCGCTTCCCCCAGCTTTGCCGCGGGGCCGCGAGGTGAAGGCGAGCGTGCTCGCCGCCTTCCAGCTCGTAGAGGACGCACGCTACCTGGGCACCGGCCGGCGCAGCCGGCGGGGTCGCCGACGGGCCATCGCCGAACGCACCGTCGCCTACCGGAGACTGGCCCGGGACCTGCGCGTCGGCTGAGCCGGGCGGTGGCCTGCCCGAGCGTCGGCAGCGGTGTCCACGGCGAGCACGGTAGCCCGGCTAGCGTGGCGCTCCGTGCGCGCGCAGTGGAGTTCCCCGGTCCGGTACGTCGAGTGCGACCAGCAGGGCGTCGTCTTCAATGCCCACTACCTGACCTGGGCCGACGAGGCCTCCAACGCGTGGTGGGCCGCGCAGGGCCTGCCGTGGGACGACCTGGTCGCCCGCGGCGTCGACCCGGTGGTCAAGGCCAGCGCCCTGGAGTGGACGTCGTCGGCCCGCTGGGGCGACACCGTCACCGTGGACGCCGAGACCGAGAAGGTGGGCCGCACCAGCGTGACGGTGCGCCTCACCGTGCGCGTCGGCGAGCGGGTCTGCTGCGTCGTCCGCACCACCTACGTCGCCACCGCCGAAGGCCGCTCCGCCCCGTGGCCGGACGACGTGCGGGCCCGGCTCACCGAGGGCTGAGGGCGTCCCCGGGCGGGAGCACCGGCAGGCCGTCCGGGACGCCGTCGTGGACCAGCCGCCACAGGGCGTCGGTGTCGGCGTGCTCGGCCACCAGGTCGCCGAGGGCGTCCAGCCGCCGCTCGCGGACGGCGGCGAAGTCGGTGTCCGGCGCCGCCACGAACCGCCGCCCGGCCACGCGGGTGACCTCGGCGAGGAAGGCCCGCCGGAAGCCGTCGTCCTCCAGCGCCCCGTGCCACGTCGTGCCCCACACCGACCCGGCGCGGGCCCCGTCGAGGAACGGCTCGGCGTCGTCGGAGGACCAGTCCACCGTCACCACGCCGTGGTGGATCTCGTAGCCGCGCACCGGCCGGCCCAGCGCGCTGCCCTCGGGCCGGCCGAGCGTCTTCTCCGGTGCGAACCGGACGTCGGCCGGCAGCAGGCCCAGCCCAGGTACCGTGCCGGCCCGGGACTCGACGTCGTCGGTGATCGTCCGGGCCAGCATCTGGTGGCCGCCGCAGACGCCGAGCACCGGCCGGCCCGCAGCGGCGTGCCGGGCGACGGCGTCGGCCAGTCCGGTGGCCCGCAGCCAGCCCAGGTCGGCCACCGTCGCGCGGGTGCCGGGCAGCACGACGAGGTCGGCGTCGGCCAGCTCCTCGGGGGTGGTCGCGTAGCGCACCAGCACGCCGGGCTCGGCAGCCAGCGCGTCGAGGTCGGTGAAGTTGGACAGCCGGGGCAGCCGGGCGATGGCGACCCGCAGCACCTCCTCGCCGTGCGGCGGGCCGGCCGAGGAGACGCCGGTCGGGACGCCGAGGGAGTCCTCGACGTCCACGGCCGCGCCGGGCAGCCAGGGCAGCACCCCGAGGGTCGGACGGCCGGTGAGGGCGGTGAGCTGCTCCAGCCCGGGGCGCAGCAGCCGGACGTCGCCGCGGAACTTGTTCACCAGGAAGCCGGCGACCAGCCGCTGGTCGGCCGGGGGCATGAGCGCGACGGTTCCGTAGAGCGCCGGGAACACCCCGCCCCGGTCGATGTCGCCGACGACGACGACCGGCAGCCCGGCTGCGGTGGCCAGCCCCATGTTGGCGATGTCGTCGGCGCGCAGGTT
>JALYNA010000526.1 GCA_030773455.1 Actinomycetota bacterium | reverse complement strand
GGGGAGAAGACGAACACCTCGTTGGTCGCGGTGGTGGTGCGCGGCTGCTCGGGCTTGTAGGCGTAGTCGGTCACCGTCCCGCCCTCGCCGACCTCGACGATGCCGTACCGCGCCGCGTCGTCCTCGGTGACCTCGGTGGTCACCATGGTGACCTCCGCGCCGGAGTCCAGGTGCCCGTCGGCCACCTCGCGGTAGTCCAGCTTGTAGACCGCGTCGGCGCTGACGACGACGAGCGCGTCGGGGGCGAAGTCGCGGACCAGCGGGGCGTAGCGCCACAGCGAGTTCGCCGTCCCGGAGACCCAGCCGGCGCGGTCGGTGCCCTGGTACGGGGGCAGCACGAGCAGCCCGCCGACGGTCCGGTCGAGGTCCCACGGCCGGCCGTTGGCCAGGTGCTGCGACAGCGACGTCGGGTTGAACTGCACCGATACCCAGACGTCGGCCAGATGGGAGTGCTGGCAGTTGGTCAGCGGGAAGTCGATCAGCCGGTACACCCCGGCGAAGGGGACGGCGGGCTTGGCGCGCTGCTCGGTCAGCAACTCCAGGCGGCCGCCGGCACCGCCGGCCAGCACGAGGACGAGGACTCGGGGGAGAGGCATGGCCCCCGGCTACCCGCCAGGGCCGTGTTCACCCTCGTCAGGGCTCTCTAGCCCGCTCTAGCGGAGTCGGTAGAGCCCTGCAGACGGGGCCCGAACCCGCCCCACCGGCGCCAGGCCCGGGCGGTCGCCGCCGCTGCTGGGGGACGTGTCGACAAAGGGCGGGAAATGGTCGGTGATCACTTTCCCGAGGACCCGAGGAATGTGTCACAGAAAGCGGAGATCGGCTCAAGCCGGGGGAGGAGCGGCCGACAACACCCCTGACAGGCGCCGACAGCGGGTGGCCCCCGGTACCCCCGGGCGGACCGCCGGCTGCCCCCCGCTCCCGGCTCCCGGGCGGGTGCCGACCCGCAGCGCCAGCTCGCCCTGGCCGGCACCCCGCACGGGGAGACGGAGGACGCATGAACCCGATCCGGGTGTTGGTCGTCGACGACTCGGTGGTCGTCCGCAAGATCGTCACCGACGTCCTCTCGGAGGACCCGGCCATCGAGGTCGTCGGCACCGCCGTGAACGGTCGCATCGCCGTCGCCAAGCTGGCACAGCTCGAGCCCGACCTCGTGACGATGGACATCGAGATGCCGGAGATGAACGGCATCGAGGCGGTCCGCGCCATCCGCGCCTCGCGCAGCCGCGTGCCGATCATCATGTTCAGCACACTGACCGAGCGGGGCGCCTCGGCCACCCTCGACGCCCTGTCCGCCGGCGCCAACGACTACGTGACCAAGCCGGCCAACGTCGGCAGCGTGGCGCAGTCCATGGAGAGCGTGCGCCAGCAGCTCAGCCCGAAGATCAAGGCGCTCACCGGGCGCCCGCTCACCAGCGGCCCGGCCGCGCTCCCTCCGGCCGCGCCGGCGGCGCTCCGCCCGCCCGTGCCGCGCACCGGTGCGCCGAAGCAGCCGGCCGTCCTGGTCATCGGCTCCTCCACCGGGGGCCCCGAGGCCCTGGCCAAGGTGCTGCCGGCCCTGCCGGCGTCCCTGCCGGTGCCGGTCCTGCTCGTGCAGCACATGCCGCCGGTGTTCACCCGGCAGTTCGCCCAGCGACTGGACCCGCTGTGCGCCCTGCGCGTCGCCGAGGCCGTCGACGGCACCCCGCTGGCCGCCGGCACGGTGCACCTGGCCCCCGGCGACCACCACCTCACCATCCGCAAGACCTCCCGCGGCCTGGTCACCGCGCTGGACCAGGAGCCGCCGGAGAACTTCTGCCGGCCCGCCGTCGACCCGCTGTTCCGCTCCGCGGTCGAGGTCTTCGACGGCGCCGTCCTGGGCGTCGTGCTCACCGGCATGGGCTCGGACGGGCGCATCGGTGCCGGCCGGATCCGCGAGACAGGGGGCGCCGTCGTCGTCCAGGATCAGGGCACCTCCGTCGTCTGGGGGATGCCCGGCGCCGTCGCCACGGCCGGCTTCGCCGACGAGGTGCTGCCGCTCGACCGGGTCGCCGAGGCGATCAATCGGCGGGTGGCCGCTCCGCGCGCCATCCTCCCCGCCCGCCCGGCCATCGCCCCTGCCACCGCCGGAGGACGACGATGACCCTCACCACCACGAGCTTCGACTGGGTCCGGCGACTGGTGCACCGGGAGAGCGCCATCGTGCTCGCCCCGGGCAAGGAGTACCTGGTCGAGGCGCGGCTGCTGCCCATCGCCCGCTCCATGGGGCTGCCCGACGTCGGTCAGCTGGTCGACTCGGTCCGCAGCCGGCCCAGCCCCGAGTCCACCCGGAAGATCGTCGAGGCGCTCACCACGAACGAGACGTCGTGGTTCCGCGACGGCGACCCGTTCACCGCCCTCACCTCGACGGTGCTGCCCTCGCTGCTGGCCGCCCGCGGCGCCACGGATCGGCTGCAGATCTGGTCGGCGGCCAGCTCCAGCGGGCAGGAGCCGTACACGATCGCGATCCTGCTCGAGGACGCGCTGCCCAACGCCTCGACGCGCGTCGCCATCACCGCGACCGACCTGTCCCGCGAGATGGTCGAGCGCACCCGGGAGGGGAAGTTCAGCCAGCTCGAGGTGAACCGCGGGCTGCCGGCGGCGATGCTGGTCCGGCACTTCACCCGGGCGGGCAACGAGTGGCAGGTCAATCCCTCGTTGCGCCGCATGGTGACCGCCGGCGAGTGCAACCTCGCCGCACCGCTGCCGCGGATGGGCCCGTTCGACGTGGTCTACCTGCGCAACGTGCTCATCTACTTCGACCTGCCCACCAAGCAAGCGATCCTCCGCCGGGTCCGTGCACTCATGCGGCCCGACGGGTGGCTCTTCCTCGGCGCCGCGGAGACGACTCTCGGCGTCGACGACTCCTGGGAGCGGGTCGTCGTCGGCCGCAGCTCCGCCTACCGCCCGCTGAAGGGGGCCTGACGTGCGTGCACTGGTGATCGACGACTCTCGCGCCATGCGACGGATCGTGAGCGCGGCGCTGGAGGGG
>JALYNA010000525.1 GCA_030773455.1 Actinomycetota bacterium | reverse complement strand
GGACCTCGTCGGACCCCTGAACCCAGCCCGGCAGGTGGTCGACCCAGGCGCCACGGCTGAGGCGGTGCCGGGTGACCGAGAGCGGGCCCAGCGTGGCCTCCTCGGCGAGGTCCCACATCGACGGCTGGTGCCCGAGCGACATGAGGGGAGGCTACGCCGGATCGAACCCGTGTACGAGTACGGATGGCGCCAACGGCTGGATCAAAGGTGGCCCCGTCCCGGGTCCCGCTGGCCGCCTGCAGGGTCCCGCCGCGAGTCTGCGAGCGGTGGGGGGCAGGGGGTCCTTCTCGAGAGGTGGGGAGGGCGGGGTCCTTCCTCAGGCGGTCAACGCGAGCGCGAAGGGCAGGACGCGGGAGGCGCCGGCCAGCCGCAGCTCCCGGCCGGCGACGGTCATCGTCCAGCGGGAGTCGGCGAGGTCGTCGACCAGCAGCACGGGCGCGTGGCCCAGCTCGGCCAGGCGCTCCCGCAGCTCCGGGCCGACGACGATCCGCTGCCACACCCCGGCCAACCGGAAGGCGCTGTTGCCGCCCGGCTGCCCGGTCGGTCCGCCGTGGGCCAGGGACAGCTCGCCGAGGTACGGCAGCCGGCCGAGCCCGGCCAGCCCCTGCGCCAGCCCGGTGACCAGCCGCGGCCGCCGCCGGGACGGGACGGCGACCACTGCGGCGGGGCGCTCGGCCCAGTCCCAGGCACCGAGCACGCGGGCGCAGGCACGCAGCAGCTCCTCGCCCGGTGCCGCGTCGGAGGGCGCCCGCCGCACCGGCACGTCGAAGGCGGCGTCCGGATCCTCCTCCAGGCCCGGGGCCTCCAGGTCGACCACCCCGCCCACGCCGTCGTCCCCCAGCAGGGTGCGCAGCCGCTGACCCCAGCCGAGGTCGGTGAGCCGGGCGACAGCCCGACCCGGGTCGAGCTGCTCGCCCGGCGCGATCTTCCCCTTGACCCCGACGCCGAGCCGGTCCGCGCCGGTCGGCCACTGGGCCCGGGGGGCGAGCTCCACACCGGGGCGGTCCAGCGCCGCGGAGGCGGCCTCTGCCGCGCCCTCCGGGACGTCGGAGGAGTACCAGGGACCGGCGCAGACGTCGCAGCGGCCGCAGGGCGCCGCGGTCGGGTCGTCGAGGGCCTCCTGGAGGAAGGACATGCGGCACTGCGCCTCGCCGACGGGTCGGGCGTAGGCGATCATCGCCCGCTGCTCGGCCTCCCGGGTGCGGGTCACCCGGGCGTACCGGTCGGCGTCGTAGACCCAGGGCCGGCCGGTGGACCGCCAGCCGCCCTGCACGCGCTCCATCGCGCCGTCGACGGCGAGCACCTTGAGCAGCAGCTCCAGCCGCGAGCGGCGGACGTCGGCCACGGTCTCGAGCCGGGCCACCGACCACGCCTTGCCGTCCGTCATCGCCGACAGCACCGCGGCGGCGTGGTCCTCCCGCGGCATGGAGGAGGTGGCGAACCACTGCCAGATGGCGAGGTCCTCCGGGCCCGGCAGCAGCAGCACGTCGGCGTGCTCGACGGCGCGGCCGGCGCGGCCAACCTGCTGGTAGTAGCTGACCGGCGACGACGGCGCCCCGAGGTGGACGACGAAGCCGAGGTCGGGCTTGTCGAAGCCCATGCCCAACGCCGAGGTGGCCACCAGCGCCTTGACCCGGTTCTCCCGCAGCGCCTCCTCGGCGTCCTTGCGGTCGGCGTCGTCGAGCCGGCCGGTGTAGGCACGTACCTCGTGTCCGGACTCGCGCAGCAGCGCGGCGGTCTCCTCGGCCGCCGCCACGGTGAGCGTGTAGACGATGCCGCTGCCCGGCAGGTCGCCGAGGTGGGCGGCGAGCCAGGCCAGCCGCGCCCGGTCGGTGGGCAGCCGGAGCACGCCCAGACGCAGCGAGTCGCGGGCCAGGGGGCCGCGCACCGTCGTCACCGCCACGCCACCGGCGCCGAGCTGCTCGGCGACGTCGGCGACCACCCGCTCGTTCGCGGTGGCGGTCGTGGCGAGCACCGGCGTCCCGGCCGGCAGGGTGCCCAGCAGGTCGCGGATGCGGCGGTAGTCGGGGCGGAAGTCGTGCCCCCAGTCGGAGACGCAGTGGGCCTCGTCGACGACGAGCAGTCCGCAGCGGGCCACCAGGCCGGGCAGCTGCTCCTCGCGGAAGCGCGGGTTGGTCAGCCGCTCGGGAGAGACCAGCAGCACGTCCACCTCGTCGGCGGCCAGGGAGGCAGCGACGTCGTCCCACTCGGTGGCGTTGGCGCTGGAGATCTCGACGGCGCGGATGCCGGCGCGTGCGGCGGCGGCGACCTGGTCACGCATCAGCGCGAGCAGCGGGCTGACCAGCAGCGTGGGGCCGGCCCCGCGGCGGCGCAGCAGCGCGGTGGAGACGAAGTAGACCGCCGACTTGCCCCATCCCGTGCGCTGCACGACCAGCGCCCGCTGGGAGCGCTCGATGAGCGCGGCGACGGCGGCGTCCTGACCCTCGCGGAACTCCGCGTCGGCCCGGCCGGTCAGCTCCCGGAGGACCTCAAGCGCCTCGAGGGCGAGGTCGGCGGATGGCGCGGCAGTGGTCATGACTCCCGACAGTAGGTAGAACGGGCGACAGGACCGGTCGCCGCGCGGACCCTGGGGACGGAGGGGGACAATCCACAGGCGATGCGACCACCGGACAACCACGTGCACACCGGGTGGTCCTGGGACACCCCCGAGTCCTCCACGATGGCGCGTGCGTGCCGGCGGGCGGTTGACCGGGGCCTGCCCGCGATCGCCTTCACCGAGCACCTCGACTTCACGACCTGGACGCCGGAGGACCGCGCCACCGCCGATGGGCTCGTCGACCGGCACGCCTCCCGGCACCTGCCGATCGACGTCGAGGGGTACTTCGCCGAGCTGGAGGAGTGCCGCGAGCGCTTCCCCGGGCTGCGGATCTGGTCGGGCGTGGAGACCGGCGAGCCGCACCTGTTCGCCGCCAGCATCGCCGCCCACCTGCGCGACTCCCCCGTCGACCGGGTGCTCGGCTCGCTGCACTCGCTTCCCCAGGACGGCCGGCTCCACGGCGTGGGCCGGCTGCTCTATCCCGACCCGGACGCGACGATGCGCCGCTACCTGGCCGAGGTCGTCGACATGGTGGAGAGCAGTGACGTCTTCGAGGTGCTCGCGCACGTCGACTTCCCGCGGCGGTACTGGCCCGGCGGCAGCGACCGGTACGCGGAGAAGGACTACGAGGAGGAGTACCGGGCGGTGTTCCGGGCGCTCGCCGGAACCGGCCGGGCCCTGGAGGTCAACACGAGCAGCCCGCTGGCCTCGGTCGACCAGGTGCGCTGGTTCCACGAGGAAGGCGGCGAGGCGGTCAGCTTCGGCAGCGACGCCCACCAGCCGGCCGGCGTCGGCCAGCACTTCGACCTCGCCGTGGACGTCGTCGAGGCCGCCGGCTTCCGGCCCGGACGGGACGCCTTCGACTTCTGGCGCCGCTGAGGGACGTCAGGGTCTCAGGCGGCCCGGCGGCGGGGCCGTCGCCGCCTGCGCCGGGTTCCTCACTCGACGTGCGGCGCGCCTCACGTCAGGTTGCCGCCGGGGTCCTAACGTGGGCCCGCACGACGAGACGCACACGATCCGCTACCGCGTCGGTGCGTCGAGCGGTGTCGAGGAGGCGGAGTGGTGCGCAGGTCGTCCGGGCAGGCCGCCGACCTGCTCGCTCCCGAGCCCGGCCTCGCCCCGGCCCCCCGCCCGGCCGCGAGC
>JALYNA010000524.1 GCA_030773455.1 Actinomycetota bacterium | reverse complement strand
GCGCCGGCGCGTGGGACGCCGGCCGAGCCCGACGTCGTCTGGGGCACCGGCCGCAGCACCGAGCAGGTGCTCGCCCTGGTCCGCGAGGCGCGCCGGCAGTTCCCGGACCGGCCGGCGGTCGTCGTCCGGGCTCCCGCCGAGACGCTGGTCGCGCTGGCCAGCGAGCACGACGCCTACACGACGGTCGACGCCGCGGCGATGTCCGCGGTGGTCGGGCCGCTGCCCGAGCCGGCCGGCCGCATCGGCGTGCTGTGCGGGGTCGGCGGCGATCTCGCGGTGGCCGCCGAGGCCGCCTTCGCCGCCCGCGTCACGGGGACCATGGTGGTCCGGGTGGACGACGTCGGCGGCAGCCGCTTCCGCGCGGGGCTGCCCGGTGGGGTGCTGCCCGAGGACGTCGACTGCCTGGTCGTCGTCGCCGGGCTGGACGCCTCGCTGGCCGGCCTGCTCGGCGCGCTGACAGACGTGCCGATCGTCGCCGTCCCGACCTCCACCGGGCAGCCGGGCTCCTTCGGCGGGTTCGGCGCGCTGGTGACGATGCTGAACTCGGCCTCGCCCGGCGTCGTGGTGAGCAGCATCGACAACGGCCACGCCGCCGGCGTCTTCGCCGCCCGCATCGCCCGCCGCGCCGCCCGCTGACCCGCCTCGAGCCCTCCGTGATCATCGTCGGGTGGCTGTCGCCCGCGGCGTGTCGGGCAACCATCCGACGATGATCAACGGGGAGGTGGCGATCGTCTGCGCGACGCGTGTCACCCCCCGCTTGGACCGCATGGCCCGGAGCTGCGTGAGGCCGGGGTCCCTGGAGAGTCGGGCGTAGGAGTCCGAGTCGACGGCATGCAGGGTGATCCGCCCGTCCGCGTCGATGTGCAGCCCCCACCCGAGGGTCTTCGGCAGCGGGGAGGCCCGCAGACAGGCCCCGGGCTGGGCGAAGTACTCCACACGCAGCTGCTCGAGTTCCTGCTCACCGAGGTCCGTCCGCCCCCGGACGCCCGGGGACGACGCCAGCAGCACGTCCTCCTGCGTCCAGCGGCCGGGGTCGGCGGCCAGCATGGCGTACTGGACGGCGGCCACCGTGGGCCCGCCGCTGCGGTGGGGAGGGACCTACCCGGTGGCGGCACGGCAGTCCTCGGCGACCGCGATGAAGGTGTCGGCGTAGCCCATGGCTCGGCCTTCCTGTGTCACTGCTGGGCAACCCACTCGGCCAGCCGGCGCTCCTGCTCCTCGGGGCTGACGTCCTCGACCTTGGTCATGATCGCCCAGCGGTGGCCGAAGGGGTCGTAGACCGACGCGAACCGGTCACCGGTGGCGAAGGTGGCGGCTCCTAGCGCACCGTGGCGCCCCGCTCGACGGCGCGGGCGAAGACCGCGTCGACGTCGGCGACGTAGATGCAGGTGGAGCTGCTCGCCCCGTCCGCCGTCTGCCCGCTCGGGGCCACCAGTCCGTAGGCGTCGTTCGGGTCACCCAGCTGCAGCCGGCCGAGGCCGAGGTCGAGCTCGGCGTGCACGACGGTGCCGTCGGGGCCGTCCATCCGCTGGACGACGGTGGCGCCGAAGACGTCGCCGTAGAAGCCGATCGCCTCAGCCGCCGGGGAGCAGACGAGGAACGGGGTCAGTGTGGTGTAGCCCGTCGGGGCGGCCGTTCGTGATCGCCATGTCCCCGAGCCTGCCTGGGCTGCGGCCGTGCCGTCTTGGACGAATGCGACAGGTCCGGCGAACGACCGCGCGCCCTGCTCCCCCGGCTGTCGGTGGAGCTCCCCGCCGTGCGGGCGGTCCAACCCGTCAGCCGACCACCGGCCGGCGCAGCCCCGCAGCGACCACCGGGACGACGGCCAGCACAAGCACCGCGACCGCGGCGACGCCGCCGAGCGCCCACGCCGCGAACACCAGCACGCCGGCCAGCTCGATGCCCAGACCCGCGACCGAGGTGACCGTCGCCCGTCGGGCGCTGTCGATCCGCTCCTGCAGGCGGGCCTCCGCTACCACGAGCACCGCGAGGTACAGCCCGTAGGACACCGCCACCACCGCCAGCGCGGCCCGCCCGGGCACCGCGGCGGCCGCCGCCAGGAGCACGCCGGCCAGGAGCAGCAGCGC
>JALYNA010000523.1 GCA_030773455.1 Actinomycetota bacterium | reverse complement strand
GTCTGGGGAGGCGTCGTCGTGGTCGTCCCCCGACGAGGGGGAGCGAGGAAGGTCAGAGCGGGTGCGCTCATGCAGGGGTGTCCAGACTCCAGGTGGGCGCGGGCGAGAGGCCGTGCCGCGGTGGTGGCGCCGGTCGGCGCGAGGGCCCGGGCGCGCATCGCGCTGCCGCCGGGCGGTGGCCGATGGTCGGGCACCGATCGGGCCCGCCGACGTCACGCTACGCGCCCGGCGTGCCGGGCGCCCGCCCCCCTGCGACGGGCGGGGTCAGGCGCTGAGGTCGGTGCGCTGCTGCAGCCGCACCCGGCGCCGCTCGCGCTCGGACAGGCCGCCCCAGATGCCGAAGCGCTCGTCGTTGGCCAGCGCGAACTCCAGGCACTCGGCCCGCACCGTGCAGCCGGTGCACACCCGCTTGGCGTCGCGGGTCGAACCGCCCTTCTCCGGGAAGAAGGCCTCGGGGTCGGTCTCGGCGCACAGCGCCTCGAGCCGCCAGGACGCGTCGCCGACGGAGGCCAGGTCCTCCCACGGCCGGGCGTCGTACTCGGGCGCGGCTGCCGGGGCGGTGTCGTGGTCGGGCAGCAGGGACAGGTGCGAGCGGGAGAAGGAAGACACGGGAGCTCCTCGGGGAAGGGGGAGTGGCGATCGTGATTGACGGACCGGTACGGCCTGGTTGCTGTATGTGACATTACGGACCGACCGGTCAGGAGGGCACTGGCAGAACGTGGACGAAAGCCGCGCCCGGTTCTGGCGCTATCTGTCGGGTCCCGCGCACTACCGGCGCGTCGGCTCCCGCAGTGCGGGGCCGGTGGTGCCCGTGTGGCCCCCGGACGCGCCCGGTGCACTCATCCTCCGCGTGGACCTGCGTCCGGGAGGCCGGCGAGGCCCAGGACGCGGTCGAGCAACCGCAGCCGGTAGACCACGCTGAGCACGACGAACCACAGGAGCAACGTCGGGAGCACGGTGACGAACACCGGGTCCGCGGCCCCGGTGAGCCCGAAGTAGTCGGTGAACCACGAGACGAACAGCCCACCGGTGAAGGCGGCGGCGAGCGCGGCCACGAGCAGCGCGGGGCGCTTGTCCCCGTCCGGCCGGGTCCACGACGCGAGCAGCCGGTACGGCGGCTTGAGGAAGAGGATCAGCAGGAAGGCGGCGTAGGAGACGGAGGTGGACAGGGCGGTCTGGGCGCCCACCGTGGCCGCCGCCTCCGCGAAGCCGACGTCGCCGGCGGACAGTCCGGTGTAGCGCTCGAAGTCGGTGACGACGAAGGCGGGGACTTCCGCGGCGCTGAACCCCTGGAGCAAGAAGGTGTAGTGCAGGGCGTACAGCGCCACGCCCCCGGCCGCCGTGACGACGGCGGCGGGGACCACGAACCGGCCGAGGTTGGACAGCAGGTGCGAGTCCGGCGCCGTGGGCCGGGCCCACGCCGTGAGGAACAGCGTGGGGACGCCGACGGTGAGCAGGGTGAGCCCGACCTGCGCGGGGGGAGTAGGGAAGCCCAGCCCGAGCATCGTCACCGCGACGATGACCAGGGCCTGCGTGCCCACGCGGGCCAGGAAGACCTGCATCGACGTGCCGATGCCGTGGATGATCCGCCGTCCCTCGTGCCGGGCGGTGCCAGGGCGGCCAGGAAGTCCTCGGTCAGGACGATGTCGGCGACGTCGCGGGTGACGGCGCTGCCGCTGCGCATCGCCACGCCGACCTGGGCCCGCTTGAGCGCCCGCGCGTCGTTGACCCCGTCGCCGACCATGGCGACGTAGCGGCCCTGGCGGCGCAGCGCGGTGACGAGCCGTTCCTTCTGCTCGGGCGCGATCCGGCCGAACACCGTCGCGCGGGCGGCGACGCGGTCCAGCTCCGGGTCCGACAGTGCGTCGAGCTCGGCGCCGGTGACCGGCTCCCCGGTCTCGAGCCCGGCCTGCCGGGCGAGGGCGGCGACCGTGCGCGGGTCGTCGCCGGAGACCACCTTCACGGCGATGTCGTCCCGCGCGAAGCGCGCCAGCGTGTCACGGACGTCGGGGCGCAGCTCGCCGGCGAGGGAGACGACGGCGAGCGGCTCCAGGGCGGGCAGGAGCGGCCGGCCCTCCTCGTCCCGCAGCTCGGCGTGCGGGTCGACGGCGAGCACCCGCAGCCCCTGCGACGTCAGCTCCGACACCGTGCCGGTCAGCGGCGGTCCGGACAGCCGGGGCGCCAAGGCGTCCGGCGCCCCGAGCACCAGGACGCCGTCGTCGGTGCGCAGCGCGCTCCACCGGAGCGAGGAGGAGAACGGGATCTCCTCCCGCACCGGCTGCGCCTCCCCCGGCAGCGCGGCGGCCAGGGCAGCGCTGGTCAGGTTGGCCGCGCCGGCGCCGCGGGCCATCGAGCCGACCAGCCGCTCCACGTCCGCGGTCCCGAGCGGCCCGACGGGGCCCACCGCGTGCACCGTCAGCCGCCCGGTGGTCAGCGTGCCGGTCTTGTCCGTGCAGACCACGTCGACGTTGCTCACCGACTCCACGGCGTTGACCCGTTGGACGAGCGCCCCGCGGGCGGCGCTGTTCGCCGCCCCGACGGTGTAGCCGACCGAGACGAGGAAGAACAGCCCGTAGGGGACCAAGCCCGGACAGCACGGCGGTCGTCTGCACGACGCGCACCAGGGAGAACCCCTCCAGCGCGGCCTGGGCGAGGATCGTCACGCTCATCAGGGCGACGAGCAGCATGACCAGCCGGACGACGAACTCGATGCGGCGCTGCAGCGGTGTGGTGTCGAGGAGACCTGCCGCGCCTCGGCGGTGAGCCGGTTGGCGTAGCTGGCCGCGCCCACGCCCTCGGCGAGCTGATGCCCACCGCCGCCGACGCAGGAGGTGCCCGACAGCAACTGCTCGCCCGGGCCCTTCAGCAGCGGCTCGGACTCACCGGTGAGAAGGGACTCGTCGACCTCGATCCGCCCACCGTCGAGCACGGGACCGTCGACGACGACCTGGTCGCCGGCGCGCACGTGCAGCACGTCGCCGCGGACGACCTCCTCCGGCACGACCTCGGTGTCCCGGCCGTCGCGCAGCACGGTCACCAGGCGGCGGTCCAGCAGCTGCAGCCGGTCGTGCTTGCGCTTGGCCCGGATCTCCTGGACGGCGCTGATGGCCGCGTTGACCAGACCCAGACCGACGCTGGTGAAGGCGTCGTTGTAGCGGCCCAGCGCGAGCAGGGCGGCGCCGATGGCGAACAGGACGACGTTGAAGAAGGAGAAGACGTTGGTCCGCAGGATGCGCGCGTAGCTGCGCGAGGTGTCCGTCACGGCGACGTTGCCCTCGCCGCGGCGGGAGCGGGCCTGCGCCTCGGTCGAGGACAGCCCCGGCGGCGGGGGGAGGGTCGGGAGCAGCGTCATCGGGTGACCTCCCCGGCCCGGAGGAGGCCGGTCCGGTCGACGGAGGTCCTCACCGTGGCGGCGCCAGGAGCCCGGCCCGGGCAGCGCGAGCCGGGCCGGCGCCGAGCACGCCGGTCCGGTCGAGCAGGTCGGCGAGCGCCCGGCCGTCGCCGGCGCGGACGACGGGAACGGGGCCGACCCGGTCCTCGCGCTCCGGCGGGCTGGTGCCGATCGGGGCCACGGTGCGCAGGGCGATCGCAGCGACGTGCCCGGGATGGGACCGGGCGAAGTCGCGGTAGATCTCGGGGTCGTGCTCGCCGTCGTCCCCGACCAGGACCCACTGCACGCCGGGCAGGTCGGTGGCCAGCCGCTCCAGGGAGCTCCGCTTGTGGGCCCGGCCGCTGCGGAACCACGCCCGCGGGCTGATGCCCCAGTCGGTGAGCAGGAGGGCGCCCGCCGGGAACCCGTGCCGCCCGAGGAAGTCGGTGATCGGGCCGGCCAGGTTCCAGGGCCCGTTGCTGAGGTAGACCACCGGGGCGTGCGGGGCGCCCTCGCCCTCGACCAGCCGGGTCAGCAGCACCGCCATGCCGACCACCGGGCGTCGGGTCGAGCCGTTGCCGGCGAAGGTGCGCCAGGCAGCGCGCAGGGGGTGCCGGATGCCGGTGATCCACACCGTGTCGTCGATGTCGCAGACGACGCCGCGACGCGCGTCGGGGGCGGCGACGTGCACCGGTGCCGGCACCGGCGGGCGGTCCTCCGGGTGCAGCAGCGCCACCGCTCGCCCGGGGAGCAGGGCGGCGGTCATGGTGAGGTCGATCAGGCCGGCCTCGTCGGCGCGGGCGCGGCCCCGGGCGCCGCCGAGGGTCACGTCGATCTCGCCGTGCGGCTGCTCCAGGGTCAGCAACCGGCGCCAGCCCGGGATGTCGCGGCGGGCGTTCGGGTCGGTGCGGGCGGGGGCGAGCAGCAGCCGACCCCGCACCCGGGCCCGTCCCGGCGCGGCGTAACCGGGGTAGCCGAGGGCGGCGGTGGTCCAGCCACGGCGCCGGGCGGAGGCCGACAGCGTGCGGTTGAGGCGGGCCTTGACGCGGTATGCGGCCGCGATCGCCCGCATCGACCAGCTCGCTGGACGAGCGGGCGGGTCGGACACGGGCGCCTCCGTCGGGACGGGTGGGAGCCCGACCGTACTGACCGGACGGAGGTGCTGCAGGTGCGATCGGCGGGCCTGCTCCCGGGCGGCGCGACGCGGACCGCCGCCGACCCGGAGGCGACACCTCCCGTCCGGCGCGGCAGGCGGTCGCCAGACGCGTTCGCGTTGCCGTGTGGCGTGGACCACAGCATGCTTCCCGTACTCGGATGCCGGAGCAGATGGCGTTGTGACCCACGCTCTCCGGTCCATGAACCAGGCGCGTGCGCCCAAGTCTCCAGGAGGAACCGGTGACAGCGACCCAGGAACGCACGAAGAGGTCCGGCGAGAAGCTCTCGGGCCGAGTGGCCTTCGTGACCGGCGGTACCCGGGGGATCGGCGCGGCGATCTGCCGCAGCATGGCCGCCCAGGGCGCCGACATCGCGGCGGGCTACAGCGGCAACCAGGAGCGGGCCGAGATGTTCGCCCAGGACTTCGCCGGGGCCTACCCCGGGAGCAACATGAGCGTCCACCGCGGCGACATCGCCAGCCCCGAGGACTGCCGGCGCACCGTGTCGGAGGTGATCGAGCAGCACGGCCGCCTGGACATCCTGGTCAACAACGCCGGCATCACCGTCGACCGGACCGTGCTGAAGATGACCGACGACGACTGGCGCCGGGTCATCGACGTCAACCTCTCGGGCGCCTTCTACCTCTCCCAGGCCGCACTCAGGCACATGTTCGAACGCGGCAGCGGACGGATCGTGATGATCTCCTCGGTGATCGGGGAGATGGGCGGGATCGGGCAGTCGAACTACGCCTCGGCCAAGGCCGGGCTGCTCGGCCTGACCAAGACGCTGGCCCGGGAGGCGGCGATGCAGGTGCAGCGCTCGGGCAAGGCCGACGGGCTGGGCATCACCGTCAACGCCGTGACACCGGGCTACACCGCCACCGAGATGCTCGAGACCGTCCCTGAGAAGGTGCTCGACAACCTCAGGGCGAAGACCCCGATCGGCCGGCTGGGCGAGCCGGAGGAGGTCGCGCGCGTCGTGCACTTCCTGGCCGCGGACGCCTCCGGCTACATCACCGGCCAGGTCTGGGGCGTCAACGGCGGCCTGGACATGTAGCCGCCGGTACTGCTGCCGCAGGGGTCCACCGACTCGGAAGAGGTGTTCGGGTGTTCGACCGCATCGCCGTCGTCAATCGTGGGGAACCAGCGCTGCGGCTCATCCGCGCGGTGCGGGAGCTCAACGCCGAGCACGGCACGGGCACCCGCGTGGTCGCCCTCCACACCGAGGCCGAACGGCGGGCGACCTTCGTGCGCGCCGCCGACGAGGCCGTGCTGCTGGAGGACACCGGGGCCGGTTCCCCGTACCTCGACCACGCGGTGCTCGGCCGGGCGCTGCGTGCCAGCGGCGCGGACGCGGCGTGGGTCGGCTGGGGCTTCGTCGCCGAGGACCCCGCCTTCGCGGAGCTGTGCGCCGACCTCGGCGTGACGTTCGTCGGGCCGCCACCGGAGGCCATGCGGCTCCTCGGCGCCAAGATCGAGGCCAAGGTCCTCGCCGAGAAGACCGGGGTCCCGGTGGCGCCGTGGAGCCACGGCCCGGTCGAGGGTCCCGAGGACGGCCGGCGGCACGCCGACGCCATCGGCTACCCGCTCATCGTCAAGGCACGCAGCGGCGGCGGGGGCCGTGGGATCCGCGTCGTGCGCTCGGCCGACGAGCTCGAGGAGGCGCTGACCCGGACCCGCTCCGAGGCGGAGAAGAGCTTCGGCGACCCGGTCGTCTTCATGGAGCGGCTGGTCGAGGGCGGCCGGCACGTCGAGGTGCAGGTGATCGCCGACCTGCACGGCACGGTCTGGGCGCCCGGCGTGCGGGACTGCTCGGTGCAGCGGCGCAACCAGAAGGTCCTCGAGGAGTCCAGCTCGCCGGCGCTCACCCCGGAGCAGGACACCGCCCTGCGGGAGTCCGCCATCGCCCTCGTCCGGGCCGCCGGCTACGTCGGCGCGGGCACCGTCGAGTTCCTCTACCAGCCACAGGAGCAGCTCACCACGTTCCTCGAGGTCAACACCCGGCTCCAGGTGGAACACCCGGTGACCGAGCAGACCACCGGCCTGGACCTGGTGAAGCTGCAGCTGCACGTGGCCGCCGGCGGCCGGCTCGAGGGAACCCCGCCCGCAGCCATCGGGCACGCCGTCGAGGCGCGGCTCACCGCCGAGGACGCCCAGGCCGGCTTCGCCCCCGCACCTGGCCGCGTCGAGCTGCTGCGGCTGCCGACCGGGCCCGGCATCCGCGTGGACACCGGGATGAGCGTCGGCGACGTCATCCCGCCGCAGTACGACTCGATGATCGCCAAGGTGATCGCCTGGGGCCAGGACCGCCTCGAGGCGCTCGCCCGGCTGCGCTGCGCCCTGCAGGAGACGACCGTCGTCCTGCGCGGCGGCACCACGACCAAGTCCTTCCTGCTGGACCTGCTCGACCGCCCGGAGGTGGTGGCCGGCACCGCCGACACCGGGTGGCTCGACCGCGCGGGCACCGGCGACGGCGCCCGCCCGGCCGGCGCGGCGTGGGTGGCGCTCGTGCAGGTGGCCGTCGACCTGGCCGAGGCCGAGCTGGAGCTGGAGCGGCTGGCTTTCCTGGCCTCCGCCCGCGGCGGCCGGCCGCGGGCGCCGCACGAGGTTGGCCGCACCGTCGAGCTGGGCCTGCGCGGGCAGGTCTACCGGCTGACCGTCGCCACGGTGGACCGGGACCGCCACCGGGTCGAGCTCGACGGCCGGGTCGTCGACGTCGAGGTGGACCGCCTCGGCCCCCTGGAGAGCCGGCTCACCACCGCGGGACGGCGGTACGCGGTGGTGTCCGT
>JALYNA010000522.1 GCA_030773455.1 Actinomycetota bacterium | reverse complement strand
CCCTCGACGGCACCGACCACGAGTCCCACCGCGAGCAGGCCAGCATGATCCGCCGCTACATCGCCTGGCGAAACCGCCACGTCACCGACCCCAAGCTCCGCAAGGTCATCCGCCGGGCCGAAACCATCAAGAGGGCCAAGGTTGCCTGACCCGGCACTAGCCGCGGGTGCGGCGCCGGGCAGCCGCGCAGGGACACTTCGCGAACGGCTCGGGGGCCGATCGTGGCCTCGACCGCGCCCAAGTGCTCGGCGGTCACCCGGACGTGGTCGCCCGGCCGCACCCGGATCAGCCCCAGCGGTGTGCCGGTCAGGACCAACTGCCCGGGGCGCAGGGGCAGGCCGTGGTCGGCCAGATGCTCCGCCAGCCACTGCAGTGACCCGGCCGGTCCTCCGGGGACGCCGTCCATCGGGCCTTCCTCTACGCAGGTCCCGTCGATCCGGACGGTCAACTGCCCGGTCACCGGCTCGTCCCCGCGCCACGGCAGTTCCGCCGCCGGGCGGGAGGACCACTCCGGCGTTGATGCCGTTGTTGGCCACGAGCTCGGACAGCGTCGGCGGCTGCCCCCGGAAAACGTAGTTGTGCAGCTTGATGACCGGGAACATCCGAGCGAGCCGGCCGTCGTCGCCCAGGCGCACGGCCAGTTCGCCCTCGATCGACGGATCGGCGTAGGAACGGTAGGAGAGCTCGCTGCCCGAGGGGTGTAGCTCGGTGTCGTACAGAAGCCCGCGGACCGGCCCGTCCAGCCCGAACTGCGCCCGGGTCCCCGGCCCGGTGCAGCCGACCTTGTAGCCGACCACCCGCTCCGCCGGAGCCCGCAGTGCCGCCACCTCACCCTGCACCCGGTAGGCGTCGTCGAGGCTGAGCTGCGGCCGTCCGGGGTCGGCGAAAAACGTGCCCGGCGTTCCGGCCCGGTAGTCGGCGAGCTGCCGGGCCGCCATCGAGCGCACGAATCCGGTCATACCCGCACCCTCTCCCCGGAACGGGCGCCCTGCACCTGCACCCGGCGCAGCCCATCGCGGCCCTGGCAGACGGCGATGTCACCGGCGAGATCGTCGCGGTCGGGGTCCGACCGAGCCGCGGCACTGACCCACCCGAGCGGCCCGACCGGCCGATCGCAGCAGGTCCCCCGGCTTCCGAGGGGACGAGACCGAGCCCGGCGGGATACGGGCGGCCGGGATACGGTCGGTGGGTGGCAAGCCGGGAGCGGTCGGCGGTCGACGAGTTCGCCGCCCGCGGGCACGAGGTCGCGGTCAACGACACCCGGCTGCACGTGCTCGACGAGGGGGAGGGCTCCCCGGTCCTGCTGCTGCACGGCAATCCCACCTGGTCCTACCTGTGGCGCGACGCGATCGAGCCGCTGGTCCGGGCCGGCCACCGGGTTCTCGTTCCGGACCAGCGCGGCTTCGGCAATTCGATGCCGATGGGCAGCCCGCACGACGACCTCCTCGAGGTCCGCGTCGCCGACCTGGCCGGGTTGCTGCAGGCGCTGGGCCTGGAGCAGGTGACCCTGGTCCTGCACGACTGGGGCGGCCCCATCGGTCTGGCGTTCGCCGCCACGCACCCGCAGTCGGTGCGGGCGTTGGTGGTGATGAGCACCTGGGCCTGGCCGGACCCCTCGCCTTTCCATACCTCGGTGGTGCCGTGGCGGATGCTGCACGCCCCGGTCGTCGGCCCGCATTTGCTGGGGCGGCACAACAGCCTGGCCGACCGGGGTGTCTACCTGTCCGTCGTGGACCGCGCGACGTTCCGGGAGCGGGCCGGCCAGGCCTTCGCCGAGGCGATGCCGGACCCGGCGAGCCGGCTGCCTACGGTGCTGTTCCCCCGGCTCATACCCGTGGGTCCGGAGTCGCCGACCACGGACTTCTTCTCCTGGTTGGAGGCGCAACTGCCGTCCCTGCGCATGCCCGCCCTGGTGATCTGGGGCCGCGAGGACGAGGTGTTCCCGCCCTCCTACGCTGACCGCTTCGTGCAGGCACTGGATGACGCGCGCGGCCCGGTGCTGGTCACCGGGCGGCACTTCCTGCAGGAGGACTCCGGCCGGGAGATCGGCGAGCACGTTGCCCGGTTCCTCGCCGAGGTCGAGGAGCGGCCGGCATGAGCATCCAGTGGCTGGGCCGCAATCAGTTGAGGGATCGGTCCGCGCTGCGGCGCCAGGTCGTGCTGATCGAGTTCAAGCTTGGCCACGTCCCGGCGTTCCGTCAGGTGTTCGTCGACCACTTCGCCATCCAGGCTCGCGCACTGCCCGAGGAGCCGGGATGGTTCCGGACGCAAGCCGGCAACCTGTACGAGGTGGTGCTCACCGCCAGGGCCGGGGAGCCGGTCCCCGGCGGGGTCGAGGTCGCGGCCCTGCCGGCACGATTCGCGCCGCTCGACGCCGCGGCCGTCGACCGCGACCTGTGGGAGTTCCTCCACTGGGTGGTCGATCGGGCAGGCCAGCCCTGGACCGTCGACGCCCTGGAGCGGGTCGCCAAGCTGTACCGCATCCCCGAGGCCGAGGCCGAGGCCGAGCCGAGCGCCGACGGCCCAGCCGGTCCGTGAATGCCGGTCCCTGAGGGCCGGTGGCTGCGCCGGGGGAGGGCCAGCCGAAGCGGTCAGACCGCGCCGCATCCCCGGTCCCACAGCCGGCCAGAGTCGCTGTGCTTCATCGAGCGCCGCGGCGACGCCTGCGATGTGGTCGACCTCCACCGCGGGTGTCGGGCCTTCGGGGTCCAGCCGGTGTCCGGGACGGCGCAGCCGGACACCCGGATACGGGCCTCCAGCGCGCCGCGGACGCCCCGCGGAGGTGGCGACGTGCACCAGCTCGCCGCCGGCTCGCTCCCGCGCGCGCCGGTAGATCTGCGGGGAGGGCTTGTAGGCGCCCAACCGCTGGGAGGTCAGGACGGCGTCGTCGGCAACCAGCTAACCGGTCTGGTCGCCGGGGTGCCGGCCGCGCTGCTGGCCATCACGCTGAGCACCGCCGTGCTGTATGCGGCCAAGCCGTTGGGCACCGACGTGGGAGGCGGCGCGCTGCTGCGGCCGGCGACCCGCGTGCTGTCCCGCTGGCAGGCGACACCGGGCCCGCCTGGGCTTGGGAGGGAGCCCGATTGCCCGGCCCGCGGGCGCTGCCGTTCAGGTTGGGCTTCCACCACGCCAGCGTCCGGGGAATGTCGCTGTTCACGTCTCCGCGCTCGAGCCGCTGCTCCCCGGACACGGCCAGGTCAAAGGGGCGCTGCTCGCGGGGACCCCGTGGTCGACGTCGTGACGATCGGACCCGCCAGTATGGGTTGTCGCCGAGCGGGCCGGAGCCGACGTACCTAGCGTCGCGTGCTGTGCGTGTGTTGGTGACGGGGGGCGCGGGGTTCATCGGCTCTCATGTGGTCGCCGCCTGCCGTGCTGCCGGTCACCAGGTGCGGGTGCTGGACGCCCTGCTGCCCGCCGTGCATCCGCGGTACGCGGGGCGGCCGCCGGGCCTGGACGGGGTCGACCTGATCGTCGGGGACGTGCGGGACCGGGAGACGGTCGAGCGAGCACTCGAGGATGTGGACGCGGTCTGCCATCAGGCTGCAATGGTCGGCCTGGGCGTCGACATCCAGGACATGCCGGGCTACGCCGGAATCAACGACCTTGGGACAGCGGTCCTGCTGGCCGCGATGGATCGCGTTGGCGTCGCCCGGCTGGTGTTGGCCAGCTCGATGGTCATCTACGGCGAGGGCCGCTACGCGTGTTCGGAGCACGGGTCGATTCCGGCGGCGCCGCGGCATCGGGCCGATCTGGACGCCGGGCGGTTCGATCCGCCGTGCCCGGTCTGCGGGCGGCAGCTGGCCTGGAGCGAGGTGACCGAGGAGACGCCGGCCGACCCGCGGAACACCTATGCGGCCACGAAGGTGGCACAGGAGCACCTGGCCGCGGCGTGGGCGCGCTCGACCGGCGGGCAGGCGATCGCACTGCGCTATCACAACGTGTACGGGCCTCGCATGCCGCGGGACACCCCATATGCGGGTGTGGCCTCCATCTTCCGCAGCGCGCTGGAGGCGGGCCGGGCGCCGCGGGTGTTCGAGGACGGTGGCCAGCAGCGCGACTTCGTCCACGTGTCCGATGTGGCGGCGGCCAACGTCTCTGCGTTGGCGGCGGGGGGGCCGGATTCCGCGTTGCGGGCCTACAACGTGGCGTCGGGGACGCCGCACACCGTCGGGGAGATGGCCGCGGTGCTGGCCGCGGCGTTCGGTGGGCCCGAGCCCCGGGTGACCGGCGAGTACCGGATCGGCGATGTCCGGCACGTGGTGGCCAGCCCGTCGCGGGCTGAGAGGGAACTCGGCTTCCGCGCACAGGTGCGGTTCGAGGACGGGATGTGCGAGTTCGCCACCGCACCCTTGCGCTGCGCCCCGTGACCGGCATCCCGCGCCCGGAATGCCCGGAGCCGGTCGAGGGCGAGGGTGGCCGGCTCGATGCCTCCTCGGCCCCATGGCCCGGCCTCGGTCGGGAGAAGGACCGATTGAGCGGGGCAGCCATCGGGATTGGGGGTCCGCAACGAATGGTAATGCAATAATTCTTACGCTTCTCTTGCATATGCACTCAGCCCATGGAGGCCCATGGCAGGGTCGCCCCGGTGACGGTCGACGTGATCCTTCCGTGCTTGGACGAGGCCGGTGCGCTGCCCTGGGTGTTGTCGCGTCTGCCACCCGGCTACCGGGCGATCGTGGCCGACAACGGCTCGACCGACGGGTCCGCGCGGATCGCCACCGACCACGGGGCCACGGTGGTACCGGTTGCGCAGCGCGGTTTCGGTGCCGCGGCGCATGCCGGCCTGGAGGCAGCCACCTGTGAGGTCGTCTGCTTCTGCGATGCCGACGGTTCGATGGACCCGGTCCAGCTGCCACGGGTGGCCGGCCCCGTACTCGCCGACGACTGCGACCTGACGCTCGGCCGACGCCGCCCGACCACCCGCGGGGCCTGGCCGGCACACGCACGAGTGGCCAATATCGCCCTCACCGTCATGCTGCGCCGGCGCACCGGGCTGCACGTGCACGACCTCGGCCCGATGCGGGCAGCTCGACGCCGGGAGCTGCTCGGGCTCGGACTGACCGATCGCCGGTTCGGCTATCCGCTGGAGATGGTGACCCGTGCCGCCGATGCCGGCTGGCGCGTGCGCGAGGTCGACGTGGACTACGCCCCCCGGGCTGCGGGCACCCGATCGAAGGTCACCGGGACGCTGCTGGGCACGGTGTGCACGGTCCGTGACATGAGCGCGGTGCTGGCCCGGTGACGGGGATGCAGTTGCTGGTCATCGCCAAGGCCCCGGTTCCGGGACGGAGCAAGACCCGCCTGAGCCCGCCGTGCAGCCCCGAGCAGGCGGCCGCAATCGCCGCCGCCGCCGTGGGCGACACCCTCGACGCCGTTCGGGCGGCCCCGGCGGCCCGGCGGGTCGTGGCTCTCGACGGGGCGCCGGACGGCCTGGATCTCAGCGGCTGTGTCGTCGTGGAACAGGTCGACGGGGAGCTCGGGACGCGGCTGGCGGCGGCCTTCGCCGCTGCGATGGGTGCCGGCCCATGTCCGACCCTGCTCATCGGGATGGACACCCCGCAGGTGACGCCGGAGCTGCTCGCGGACTGCCTGCAGCAGTTGGTCGCGGGCGGCGCCGGGACGGCGGCGCTCGGCGCGGCCGCCGACGGCGGGTGGTGGGCGCTCGGGCTGCACTGGGCACGCGCGGCTGAGGTGCTGGCAACCGTCCCCATGTCGCGGCCGGATACCGCCATTCGGACCCGCGCTGCCCTACAGGAGGCGGGGTTGAGCGTGCTGGACCTACCACAGCTCACCGACATCGATTACTTCCCCGACGCGCTGGCCGTGGCCGAGCAGTGCGCCGCGAACACCCGGACCCGCCGGGCCGTGGCGACCGTGGCAGCCGCGCTCGGGCTGACAGCGAGCCGATCGGGGTCTCGTTGCTAGCCACCGAGTTGTGCGTGGTTCGATCGGCGGCACCGGAGGTAATGGCCGGCCAAGGGGGGCGTGGCGATCTGCGTCACCGGATCGTCGAAGGAGTGGCCTCCGTGGTTCGGTTCCAGCCACCCCGGACCCAGCTCGCCTGGCGCTGGCGGGGGTCGGGAAACGCCCCCGGTGCACCGGTTGCGGCCCGGGCCGTGCTCCCGCCCGTCGCTGCCCGGGGCTCCCGGCGCGTCGCCGGCAACGGCCCCGTGCCGGTCGACTCCCGGGCGGTCGTCGCGGCCTTGGGTAGCCCCGCGGAGCCGATGCCGCTGCCTTTGGCATCGCCGCGTCGGGTGCCGGGGTCAGGTGGCCGGACCCGGATGTGCCCGGCTCCGTCCCCGAGGTGAAGGGGACAAGGCGATGAACGTCGCCGACAACGGTAGGGACGGCCGGATCGCAGTGCACGTGACAGCCGGCGAAGCCGAGGCCCTTCGTCCACACCGGCCCGGCGCCGGCCGGCTCCACGGGCGCCGGCGGCCGGCCATGCCTCCCT
>JALYNA010000521.1 GCA_030773455.1 Actinomycetota bacterium | reverse complement strand
CAACTGATCCCGGCGCTCTGGCGGCCGCCCGGCGACGACGTCGGCCGTGCGCCCGTCACACCGCCCGGCGCGGCAAGCTGGACGCCGGGTGCCGCGGCGGCGCCCCGGGGCGACAGGGGTGGGCCATGGGGTGGACCGAGCGGGTCGACCGGTTCCAGCGCCGGCACCCGGCGGCCGGGTTCCCGGTCGCGGTGCTCTACAAGTACCTGGACGACGACGGCCACTTCCTCGCCGCGCTGGTCACCTACTACGGCTTCCTCGCGCTGTTCCCGACCCTGCTGCTCCTCGCCACCGTGCTGGGCCTGCTGCTGGCCGGGGATCCGGGGCTGCAGCAGCGGCTGCTGGACTCGGCGCTGGGCGAGTTCCCCGTGATCGGGCCGCAGCTGGCCCGGCCGGAGGGGCTCGGCGGCGGGTTCACCGGGATCGTGGTCGGCGGAGCGGTCGCCCTCTACGGCGCCCTGGGTCTCGGGCAGGCCGTCCAGCACGCGATGAACACGGCGTGGGCGGTGCCGCGGCATCGCCGCCCGGACCCGATCACCGCCCGCGGCCGCAGCCTGCTGCTGCTGTTCACCCTCGGCCTGCTCTTGCTGGCCAGCACCGTCCTCTCTGCGCTGGGCACGGGTGCGGCGGCCTACGGCGGCGGCTTCTCCGGCGGGGTGCACGTGCTGGTCACCGTCGCCTCGGTTGTGGCCAACGCCGCGGTCGTCGTGCTGGGCTTCCGCATCACCACGGCCCGCAGGCTCACCACCCGCCAGGTGCTGCCCGGCGCGCTCACCGCCGCGGTGCTCTGGCAGCTGCTGCAGTCCTTCGGCGGCATCTATGTCGCGAGCGTGGTCGCCAACGCCAGCGCCGTCGACGCCGTCTTCGCCCTGGTGCTCGGCCTCATCGCGTTCCTCTACCTGTCCGCGGTCGCGCTGGTGCTCTGCGTGGAGATCGACGTCGTCTGGGTCGACCGGCTGTACCCGCGGGCGCTGCTCACCCCCTTCGTCGACCACACCGACCTGACCGAGGGCGACGAGCGGGTGTACGCGCAGGCGGCGCGGGCGCAGCGGGCGGTGCGGCACGAGGAGGTCGAGGTCCGCTTCGACCCCGGGGACGGCGACGGCGGCGGCCGGTGACGAGGATCGAGAGGGCACTGCACCGCCCGCACCGCAGGTCACCGGGGTGGCCTTGTGGCCCTCCTCCCCGGGGGCGAGCATGGACGTCCGGGCGAGTGAGCGATCGAGCGAGAAGGAGCCGACATGGAGTCCGACCCCAGCGAGCCGACCGGTGACCTCGGCTACGACACCGTGCACGGGGACCTGGCGGGCGAGGTGACCGGCGGCCGGCCCCGGCCGCCGGACGGGACGCCGGAGCCCTACGAGGCCGACGGCCGCGACGACGCCGCCGGCGACCACGGCTACGACGAGGCGCACGACTTCCGGCGCTGACGACACGCCCGGCGTGGGAACACCGTCCCTGGGTAGGGAACGGTTCCCCCACCGTCCCCGGGAGCGCCATGGCCGACCGCAGCTCACCCCGTTCCGTCGTCGGCGCCCTGACCGGCGGCCTGGTCCGGGCGCCGGAGCTGCGCGACGACGACGGCCGCTCGGCCTCACGGCTGGAGCTCTTCTTCGACCTGGCCTTCGTCCTCGTCGTCGCGGAGCTGGCCAGCGACCTGCGCACCGACGTGACGTGGCACGGGGAGCTGCTCTTCGCCGCGCTGTTCACGACGGTCTGGTGGGCCTGGGTGAGCGCCACCCTCTACGCCAACCGCTTCGACCACGACGACGTCGTCTACCGGCTGCTCAAGCTCGGCTCGATGGCCGCCGTCGTCGGGATGGCAGCCTCGGCCACCGAGGCGACGGGGGAGCGGTTCGGGATCTTCGTCGGCTGCCAGCTGGTACTGCGGGCCACGCTGCTGCTGCAGTACCTCCGCGCCCACCGGCACATGCGCGGCGCCCGGCCGATCACCCGGCTGTACATGGCCGGGGCGGGTGCCGGGGGGCTGCTGTGGGCGGTGTCCCTGGCCGTGCCGCATCCGGTCGGCTTCGCCCTCTGGGCCGCCGCCGTCCTGGTCGAGGCGCTCGTGCCGCTGCTGGCGACACGCTCCGCGACCGACGTCCCGCTGCACGTCGAGCACCTGCCCGAGCGGTTCGCGCTGTTCGTCATCCTGGTGCTCGGCGAGTCGGTGGCCGGCATCGCCCACGGCCTCTACGAGGCGACGTGGTCCGGCCCGGCACTGCCGGTGGCCCTGCTCGCCTTCGTCCTGGCGGCGGCGCTGTGGTGGAACTACTTCGACCTGGCCGGCGCCCGCGCGAAGCGGCTGCTCAACGAGGTGGGCGGACAGCAGAGCGACCACTCCCACGACGTGTACGTCTTCGGGCAGCTGCCGCTGACCCTGGCGCTGGCCACGATCGGCGCCGCCGTCCAGCTGGCCGTCACGGAGAGCGGCGCGGGGGAGGTGCCCGCCGGCACCCGGCTGCTGCTCGGCGGTGGGGTGGCCGTCTACCTGCTGTCGGTGACGCTGACCGACGTCGGGATGTCCCGGGGGGCGCGGCGCGGCTGGTGGTGGCCGGTCGCCGCGGCCGCCGTCGCCGCTCTGGACGCCGTGGTCGAGCTGCCGGCGGTCGCCGTGGTCGGCGCGCTGGCCGCGGTGATGGTGGCCGTGGTGGTCGTGGGGCTGGTCGAGCGGGGCACCGGCCGGCTCGCCGTCGACGAGGTCTGACCCCGCCCGTCCCGTCCGGTGCGTCCGCCGGTGGTCGCCGGACCCGCCGGCGGGGTAGGGGCCCGGCATGCGCGAGCAACCAGGCCATGGGCAGCGGGCAGAGCTCCGGGAGGGGAGCATCCGGCTCCCGGACGGCCGGACGCTGGCCTACGCCGAGTACGGCGACCCGGCGGGCCGGCCGGTGGTCGGCTGCCACGGCTCCCCGAGCTCGCGGCTGGAGCGGCACGTCGAGGACCCCGAGGACTACCGCCGCTGGGGCGTGCGGTTCGTCGTGCCCGACCGGCCCGGTTTCGGGCGCTCCGACCCGCAGCCGGGCCGGCGGGTGGTCGACTGGCCGGAGGACGTCGCGCCGCTGCTGGACCACCTCGGCATCGACGAGTTCGCCGTGCTCAGCCTCTCCGGCGGCGCCGCCTACGCGCTGGCCTGCGCGCACGCGTTCGGCCGGCGGGTGCGCGGCGTCGGCGTCCTCGGCGGGGCGCCGCCGCCCGACGTCCCGTGGCCCTGGCC
>JALYNA010000520.1 GCA_030773455.1 Actinomycetota bacterium | reverse complement strand
CCGGCCCGCCGGGTCCTCGAAGACGTGCCGGCCGAACGTGGCGTAGAGCGGGTCGAGCGCCTGCGGGCCGTGCTCGGCGCGGGCACGCGCGGCGACCCGGAGCAGGTGCAGTCCCGAGGTGTGGCCGGCCTCGTACTCGGGCGGGAACTGCGCGTCGTAGTCCACGTGCCGGTTGAGCAGCCGCAGCGAGATCAGCCGCCACTCGACGCGGTAGTCCCGCTGCTCGGCGACCATGCGCACCCACTTGCTGGTCATCCAGGCGAAGGGGCAGACGGGATCGAACCAGAAGTGCAGGTCGACATCGCTCACTGGCTGGGGACCTCCTCGATCGCGTGCCGGACCGCGGGGGCGTCCGGCCGGGTGGTGGGGCGGGAGCGGCTCACCTCAGGCCGCTCAGGTCGTCCGGGACGTCGACCGCGTGCTGCCGCAGGGCCTCGAGCGGGACGACCTCCAGGGCGCGGGCGTTGGTCGCCGCCAGGACGACGCCCGCCGCGGCCCCCGCCTGGTGGGCCTGCAGCCACCGCACCGCCACCACACACCAGCGGTCGCCGGGGCGCAGGCCGGGGAAGCCGTACTCCGGCCGCGGGGTGGACAGGTCGTTGCCCAGTTCCCGCTGCAGGGCGAGGAACTCCGCCGACACGACGGCGCACACGGTGTGGCTGCCCAGGTCCTCGGGACCGCTGCTGCAGGTGCCGGTGCGGTAGAAGCCGGTGAGCGGCTCGGTGCCGCACGGCTGCAGCGTCCCGCCGAGCACGTTGCGCTCGGTCCCGCCCTCCTCGCCCACGCGGCCCATCCTGCCGCCACCACGGGCCGGGCGCCCGTGCACCCGGGGATGGCAGGCTCTGGCCGTGAGCGCTGACACGTCTGCCGGCCCAGCGGTTCTGTGGCGGCCCACGCCCGGGTCGGTCCGGGCCACCCGCCTCGCGCAGTTCGCCGACCGGGTGGCCGCCCGGCGCGGGCTCGACCTCGGCGACCCGCCGGACTACGACGCGATCTGGCGGTGGTCGGTGGAGCACCTCGACCAGTTCTGGGCCGAGGTGGCCGACTGGTCCGGCGTGCTGCCCGGCGTCCCGGACGACCGGGTCCTCACCCGCCGCGCGATGCCGGGCGCGGAGTGGTTCCCCGGCACCACGCTCAACTACGCCGAGCAGGCGCTGCGGCACGCCGCGGACGGCGTCGTGCCACCGGACTCACCCGCGCTGGTCGCCGTCGCCGAGGACGCCGAGCCCGTCGAGACCAGCTGGGCGGAGCTGCGCGCGCAGGTCGGCGCCTTCGCCGCCACGCTGCGCCGGCTCGGCGTGCAGCGCGGGGACCGGGTGGCCGGCTACCTGCCCAACGTGCCCGAGGCGGTCGTCGCCTGCCTCGGCGCCGCCGCGGTCGGCGCGGTGTGGTCCTCCTGCGCGCCGGACTTCGGCACCCGCGCCGTCCTGGACCGCTTCGCCCAGATCGAGCCGACCGTGCTGGTCGCCGTCGACGGCTACCGCTTCAACGGCAGGGAGTACGACCGGCGCGACGTCGTCGCCGAGCTCCGGGCGGCGCTGCCGAGCGTCCGGACGACGATCGCCGTCCCCCGGCTCTTCCCCGGCGAGGTGCCCGACGGCGCGGTGAGCTGGGCCGAGGCGGTCGCCGACGCCCAGGAGCCGGTCTTCGAGCCGCTGCCCTTCGACGCCCCGCTGTGGATCGTCTACTCGTCGGGCACCACCGGGCTGCCCAAGGGGATCGTGCACGGCCACGGCGGCGTCGTCCTCGAGCAGCACAAGCAGCTGGGCCTGCACGGCGACGTCGGCCCCGGCGACCGGTTCTACTGGTACGCCTCCACCGCCTGGATCATGTGGAACATCGCCACCTCGGCGCTGCTGCTCGGCGCCACCGTGGTCGTCCACGACGGCGCCCCGGCCTACCCGGCGATCGACGCGCAGTTCGCGATCGCCGCCCGCCACCAGCTCACCTACCTCGGCACCAGCGCCGGCTACCTCACCGCCTGCGAGCGCGCCGGCACCCGGCCCGGCGAGACACACGACCTGTCGGCGCTTCGCACGCTGGGCTCCACCGGCTCCCCGCTGCCGGCGTCGGCCTTCAGCTGGGTGTACGACGCCGTGAAGCCGGACGTGTTCCTCGCCTCGGTGTCCGGCGGCACCGACGTCGCCACCGGATTCATCGGCGGCACGCTGCTGCTGCCGGTCACGGCCGGCGAGCTGCAGCGCCCGATGCTGGCCGTCGCCGCGGCCGCCTGGGACGAGCAGGGCCGGCCGGTCGTCGGCGAGCTGGGCGAACTGGTCATCACCGAGCCGATGCCCTCGATGCCGCTGTACTTCTGGAAGGACCCCGACGGCACCCGCTACCTCGAGGCCTACTTCGAGCCCTGGCCGGGCGTCTGGCGGCACGGCGACTGATGGAGATCACCGAGCGCGGCACCTGCGTCATCACCGGCCGGTCGGACTCCACGCTCAACCGCGGCGGCGTCCGCATGGGGACGGCGGACATCTACGCCGCCGTCGAGTCGGTCCCGCAGGTGCTCGACTGCGTCGTCCTCGGCGTCGAGCAGCGCGACGGCGGCTACTGGATGCCGCTGTTCGTCAAGCTGGCCGAGGGCGAGGACCTGACCGAGGAGCTGACCGGCCGCATCCGCGAGGCCATCCGCCGCCAGGCCAGCCCCCGGCACGTGCCCGACGAGGTGCTCGCCGTCCCGGCCGTGCCGCACACCCGCACCGGCAAGCGCCTGGAGGTCCCGCTCAAACGGCTCTTCCAGGGGGTCGACCCGGCCAAGGCCCTCAACGTCGGGGCCGTCGACGACCCCGCGGCCGTCGAGCACTACGTCCGGCTGGCCCAGGAGCGGAGCACGCGATGACGTCGTCCCCAGAGACCCCGACCGAGACCCTGCAGCCGCAGCCGCCCGCCCTGCTGCCCCCGTGGCACACCCCTGAGCGGGAGGCGCTGCAACTGCAGGCCCGCCGCTTCGCCATGGAGGAGGTCCTGCCGGTCGCTGACGAGCTCGACCCGCAGAAGGGGCTCATCCCGGCGTCCCTGCTGGCCCGGCTGGCCGAGCTCGGGTACTTCGGCATCACCGTCCCGGCCGAGCACGGCGGGATGGGCCTGGGCGTCTTCGAGTACTGCATGGTCAGCGAGGAGCTGGCCCGCGCCTGGATGTCGACCGCCAGCATCCTGGCCCGCTCCCAGGGCCTCGGGACGGCGCTGGCCGACGCCGACCGCCGCCGCGACCTGCTGGGCCGCAGCGCCCGCGGCGAGTGGATCGGCGCTATCGCGCTGTCCGAGCCCGACGCCGGCTCCGACCTCGCCGGGGTGTCCACCCGCGCGGTGCTGGACGGCGACGAGTGGGTGGTCACCGGCCGCAAGCGCTGGTGCGGCAACGCCGAGGCCGCCGACTTCATCCAGGTGCTGGTGCGCGAGCGCGACGCCGAGCCGGGGGAGCGCCGCTCGGCGGGCCTGCTGAACCTGCTGCTGGAGAAGGAGCGTGGCTCGTTCCCCGCGGGCCTGACCGGCTCCCCGATCGACAAGATCGGCTACCACGGTTTCCTCACCTGGGACCTCACCTTGGACGGGGTCCGCATCCCGCGCGGCAACGTCGTCGACGAGGCGGCCGCCAGTCACGAGGAGGGCGCCGACGCGAAGCGGGCCGGGTTCGCCCAGGCGCAGCTGTTCCTCAACACCGGCCGGGTGCACACCGCCGCCCGCGCCGTCGGGCTGGCCCGCGCCGCGCTGGAGGACTCCGTCGTCTACCTGCAGGAGCGCGAGCAGTTCGGCCACCCGATCGGCGACTTCCAGGCGCTGCGCTTCGCCGTCGCCGAGATGGCCGCGCAGATCGAGCAGGCCCGCGCCTTCTACCGGCAGGTGGCCCACCTGCTCGACCTCGGCGTCCCCTGCGAGAAGGAGGCGGCGATGGTGAAGTTGGAGGCCACCGAGATGTCGGTGCGGGTGACCAACCAGGCGATGCAGCTGCACGGCGGCAACGGCTACACCACCGAGCGCCAGGTCGAGCGGCACTGGCGCGACGCGCGGCTGACCACGATCTTCGAGGGCACCAGCGAGATCCAGAAGCGCATCGTCAGCGACCGGCTCCTGCCCAGGTCCCCGCTGGCCTGACGACGGAGCGGAGTGGAGTGTCACGGGCGCGTTCTCCGCGCCCTGGCACTCCACTCAGGCGACCCGCAGCACCCGGGCCTCCCACGGCCGCAGGACGGCGGGGTCGCCGTCGTCGGGCAGGTTGCCCAGCACCAGATGCGCGCCGGCCGCCTCGGGCAGCAGGTCGCCCAGCGGGTGGGCCGAGGCGCCGAGGTTGCAGACGACGAGCAGCGTCGCGCCGTCCAGGCTGCGGGTGAAGGCGTACAGCTCGTCGTGCTCAGGCAGCAGCATGGTGAAGTCGCCGAGCGCGACCACCGGGTCGGCGTGCCGCAGCGCGATCAGCCGCTTGTGGTGAGCGAACACCGAGGTCGGGTCATCGCGCTGCACTGCGGCGTTCCACTCGGCATGGTCGGGGTTGACCGGGATCCACGGCGTCCCGGGAGTGAAGCCGGCCGACGGCGAGGCGTCCCACTGCACCGGCGTCCGCGCGTTGTCCCGGCTCATCCGGCGCAGCGCGGCCAGCACCGTGTCCGGGTCCTCGCCGTGCGCGACCGCCTGCGCGAAGTGGTTGAGCGACTCGACGTCCCGGAAGTCGTCGATGCTTCCAAACGGGGCGTTGGCCATCCCCAGCTCCTCGCCCTGGTAGACGTAGGGCGTTCCGCGGTGCAGGTGCAGCAGGGTGGCCAGGCAGGTCGCGGAGTCCCGCCGGAACCGCGGCGAGTCGTCGCCGAAGCGGGAGACCGCGCGCGGCTGGTCGTGGTTGTCCCAGTACAGGGAGTTCCACCCTGTCTCGGCCAGCCCCGCCTGCCACCGGCCGAACGAGGCCTTGAGGTCGCGCATCCGCAGCGGCCGCGGGCGCCACTTGGACCCGTCGAAGTCCAGCCCCACGTGCTCGAACTGGAACACCATGTCCACCTCGGCCCGCGCCTGGTCGGTGAACAGCCGCGCCTGCTCCACCGTCACACCGGGCATCTCACCCACGGTCAGCAGCCGGTCGGACCGCCCGGCGAACACCTCGCGGTGCATCTCCTGCAGGTACTCGTGGATCCGCGGCCCGCACAGGAAGGACGCCGTCCCGTCGCCGTAGGGCAGCCCGGGCAGCGGCGGGCCGTCGCGCAGGGAGCCGTCCGCGGCGACGTCCTTGCTGATCATGTTGATGACGTCCATGCGGAAGCCGTCGACCCCACGGTCGAGCCACCACCGCATCATCGCGTACACCGCCTGCCGCACCTCGGGGTTCTCCCAATTCAGGTCCGGCTGGCGGCGGTCGAACAGGTGCAGGAAGTATTCGCCGCTGGCCTCGTCGAGCTCCCAGGTGGAGCCGGAGAAAAACGAGTGCCAGTTGGTCGGCTCGGCACCGGGCTGGCCGGCGGTCATGCCCTCGCGCGGCGGCCGCCACCAGTACCAGTCGCGCTTCGGCGAGTCCGGCGACGACCGGGACTCCAGGAACCACGGGTGCTGGTCGCTGGTGTGGTTGACCACCAGGTCCATCACCAGCTTCATCCCGCGGTCGTGGAGGGCGGCGATCAGCTCGTCGAGCTGCTCCAGGGAGCCGAACAGCGGGTCGACGTCGGTGTAGTCGCTGATGTCGTAGCCGTTGTCGGCCTGCGGTGAGGGGTAGATCGGCGAGAGCCAGAGGACGTCGACGCCGAGGTCGGCCAGGTGGCCGATCCGCTGGAGGATCCCGCCGAGATCGCCGATGCCGTCGCCGTCGGAGTCCTGGAACGAGCGCGGGTAGACCTGGTAGACGACGGCGCGGGTCCACCACGGTGGCTCGGCGGGCATGCGCCCAGCCCAGCACGACCCGCAGCGCCCCGCACCCGGTCGCGCTACGGTCCCGACCGTGCCTCCAGGTGTGCTGCTCGTGACCGGCGGGAGCCGCGGCATCGGTGCGGCGACCGCGCGTGCCGCGGCGGCGGCGGGGTCGCCGGTCGCCCTGACCTACCGGGACGACGAGGCGGCGGCCGAGGCCGTCGTCAGC
>JALYNA010000519.1 GCA_030773455.1 Actinomycetota bacterium | reverse complement strand
CCTGTCCGACGGCCGGCTCCCGGAGCCGGGGAGGAGACGCCGTGTTCACCAAGGTGCTGGTCGCCAACCGGGGCGAGATCGCGGTGCGGGCGTTCCGCGCGGCCTACGAGCTGGGTGCGGAGACGGTGGCCGTCTTCCCCTGGGAGGACCGCAACTCCGTGCACCGGCTCAAGGCCGACGAGAGCTACCAGATCGGCGAGGAGGGGCACCCGGTCCGGGCCTACCTCTCGGTCGACGAGATTGTGGGCGCCGCACGGCGGGCGGGGGCCGACGCGGTCTACCCCGGCTACGGCTTCCTCTCGGAGAACCCGGACCTGGCCGAGGCGTGCGCGCAGGCCGGGATCACCTTCGTCGGCCCGCCGGCGTCGGTGCTGGAGCTGACCGGGAACAAGGCGCGGGCGATCGCCGCGGCGCGGGACGCCGGCCTGCCGGTGCTCGCCTCCACCGAGCCCAGCGCCGACCTCGACACCCTGCTTGCCACGGCCGAGCAGCTGCCCTTCCCGGTGTTCGTCAAGGCGGTCGCCGGCGGCGGCGGGCGCGGCATGCGGCGGGTGGCGGACCCGGCGGAGCTGGCCGGTGCGGTGCAGGCGGCGATGCGGGAGGCGGAGTCGGCGTTCGGTGACCCGACGGTCTTCCTGGAGCAGGCCGTCGTCGAGCCGCGGCACATCGAGGTGCAGATCCTGGCCGACGGGCAGGGAGACGTCGTCCACCTCTTCGAGCGGGACTGCTCGGTGCAGCGCCGTCACCAGAAGGTCGTCGAGCTGGCCCCGGCACCGAACCTGGACCCCGCGCTGCGTGAGCGGATCTGCGCCGACGCGGTCGCCTTCGCCCGGGCCATCGGCTACGTCAACGCCGGCACCGTGGAGTTCCTGCTCGACGCCGAGGGCCGGCACGTGTTCATCGAGATGAACCCGCGGATCCAGGTCGAGCACACGGTGACCGAGGAGGTCACCGACGTCGACCTGGTGCAGAGCCAGCTGCGGATCGCCTCCGGGGAGACCCTCGCCGACCTGGGCCTGTCCCAGGACACCATCGCGCTCCGGGGTGCCGCGCTGCAGTGCCGGATCACCACCGAGGACCCGGCCAACGGCTTCCGCCCGGACACCGGCCGGATCACCGCCTACCGCTCGCCCGGCGGCGCAGGGATCCGGCTGGACGGCGGCTCGGCGCTGGGCGCCGAGGTGGGCGCGCACTTCGACTCGATGCTGGTGAAGCTGACCTGCCGCGGCCGGGACTTCGGCATCGCGGTGGCCCGGGCGCGGCGGGCGGTGGCCGAGTTCCGCATCCGCGGCGTGGCCACCAACATCCCCTTCCTGCAGGCGCTGCTCGACGACCCCGACTTCGCCGCCGGGCGGGTGACGACGTCGTTCATCGAGCAGCGCCCGCACCTGCTCACCGCGCGCAGCTCCGCCGACCGCGGCACCAAGCTGCTCACCTACCTGGCCAACGTCACGGTGAACCAGCCGCACGGGGAGCGGCCGCACCTGGTCGACCCGGTGGAGAAGCTGCCCGCCGTCGACCTGCGCACCCCGCCGGCGGACGGCTCCCGTCAGCGGCTGCTCGCCGCGGGCCCGGAGGCCTTCGCCGCCGAGCTGCGCGGGCAGACGGCACTGGCGGTCACCGACACCACCTTCCGCGACGCCCACCAGTCGCTGCTGGCCACCCGGGTGCGCACCAAGGACCTGCTCGCCGTGGCCGGGCACGTCGCCCGCACCGCGCCGCAGCTGTTCAGCCTGGAGGCGTGGGGCGGGGCGACCTACGACGTCGCGCTTCGGTTCCTGCACGAGGACCCGTGGGAGCGGCTGGCGGCGCTGCGCGAGGCGGTGCCCAACATCTGCCTGCAGATGCTGCTGCGCGGCCGCAACACCGTCGGCTACACCCCCTACCCCGAGCAGGTGACGACGACGTTCGTGGCCGAGGCGGCGCGCACGGGCATCGACGTCTTCCGCGTCTTCGACGCGCTCAACGACGTCGCGCAAATGCGCCCGGCGATCCACGCCGTCCGTGAGACGGGGACGGCGGTCGCCGAGGTCGCGCTCTGCTACACCGGCGACCTCTCCAACCCGGCCGAGGACCTCTACACGCTGGACTACTACCTGCGGCTCGCCGAGGAGATCGTCGAGGCCGGGGCGCACGTGCTGGCGATCAAGGACATGGCCGGCCTGCTCCGCCCACCGGCGGCGGCCCGGCTGGTCACCGCGCTGCGCGAGCGCTTCGACGCACCGGTGCACCTGCACACCCACGACACGGCCGGCGGGCAGCTGGCCACCCTGCTGGCCGCGTGGTCGGCCGGGGTGGACGCCATCGACGGCGCCGTGGCCTCCATGGCGGGGACGACGAGCCAGCCGCCGCTGTCGGCGATCGTCGCGGCCACCGACGCCACCGAGCGCGCCACCGGCCTGGAGCTGGCCGCGATCAACGACCTGGAGCCCTACTGGGAGGCCGTCCGCCGGGTCTACGCGCCGTTCGAGTCCGGGCTGCCCGCGCCGACCGGGCGGGTCTACACGCATGAGATCCCCGGCGGGCAGCTGTCCAACCTGCGCCAGCAGGCGATCGCCCTGGGCCTCGGGCAGCGCTTCGAGGAGGTCGAGAACGCCTACGCCGCCGCCGACCGCCTGCTCGGCCGGCTGGTCAAGGTCACCCCGTCGTCGAAGGTGGTCGGCGACCTGGCGCTGCAGCTGGTCGGCTCGGGGGTCAGCGTCGAGGACTTCGCCGCCGAGCCCGGCAAGTACGACCTGCCCGACTCGGTGATCGGCTTCCTGCGTGGGGAGCTGGGCGACCCGCCCGGCGGCTGGCCCAAGCCGTTCCGCACCCGGGCGCTGGAGGGCCGCCGTCCCGCCGAGCCGCCGGCCGAGCTCTCCGCCGAGGACGAGCGCGGGCTGGCCGAGGCGCCGCGGCAGACGCTCAACCGGCTGCTCTTCGCAGGCCCCACCCGGGAGTTCGACGCCCACCAGGAGCAGTACGGCGACGTCTCCGTGCTGCCCACCAAGGAGTTCCTCTACGGGCTGCGCTCGGGCGTGGAGCACAGCATCGACCTCGAGCCCGGCGTCACCCTGCTCATGGGTATCGAGGCGATCAGCGACCCCGACGAGCGCGGCATGCGCACCGTCATGTGCACGCTCAACGGGCAGCTGCGCCCGGTGTCGGTGCGCGACCGCTCGGTCGACGCCGCGGTCAAGGCCGCGGAGAAGGCCGACCGCAGCGACCCCGGCCAGGTCGCGGCACCCTTCGCCGGCGTGGTCACCGTGCAGGTCGGCGAGGGCGACAGCGTGGGGTCCGGGCAGGTGGTCGCCACCATCGAGGCGATGAAGATGGAGGCCTCGATCACCGCCCCGGTCGGCGGCACCGTCGAGCGGCTGGCGATCAGCGCCGTCCAGCAGGTGGAAGGCGGTGACCTGCTCGTCGTCCTCCGCTGAGGAAGGACCCCCCTGCAGGGTGCTCGGCGACCGGACGGCGGCGGTGCGGGAGGGCACCGACGTCCTGCGGTCGGTCGGCCTCGGCGGGGCCGTGGAGTACGCGGTCGCCGGCCGTCCGCGCCCGGCATCGCTGCCGGCGTGGCTCGTCGGCGCAGCCCTGCCCGTCGTGTCGGCCCGCTTCGGCCGGGGCTCGGTCCGCCGGATCCCCGGCGTGACCGCCCACGAGGCGAGGAGCGCCTGGCAGGCTCCCTAAGACGCCGCCGAGCGCGTCGCCACGTCCCGGAGCCGCAACGCTGGGTGACCACCCGCTCGGGGTGTCGCAATTGGGCCGGACCCGAGTAGTTCAGCTGCGCCCGGGACGGGCAAGAACCCAACGTGCAGCCCCGCGCGCCGGACCAGGGCGCGGCCGCTGTGCTGGCGCCGGGCTCACGGGAGCCCGGCGGCCCCAGGAGCAGCACGGGACGGAGTGCGGTGTGACCACGGTCGAGAGGGGGCGACAGGCACTGGGGGGCCGGTACGAGCTGCAGGAACTCATCGCCACGGGCGGGATGGGCCAGGTCTGGCGCGGCCGGGACACGATGCTGGACCGGCTGGTCGCGGTGAAGGTGCTGCGTAGCGAGTACGCCGGCCACCCGACCTTCCTCGACCGGTTCCGCGCCGAGGCCCGGCACGCCGCGGCCCTGAGTCATCCGAACATCGCCGCCGTCCTGGACTACGGAGAGGGGACTGCGGAGGACACCGGCGAGCACCTCGCCTACCTGGTGATGGAGCTGGTCGACGGCGCGCCGCTGTCGGCGCTGCTCGCCGAGGAGGGGCGGCTGGACGCCGACGCCGCGCTGTCGGTGCTGTCCCAGGCCGCCGCCGGGCTGGCCGAGGCCCACCGCGCCGGCGTCGTCCACCGCGACGTCAAGCCCGGCAACATCCTGGTCCGCCCCGACGGCAGCGTGAAGCTCACCGACTTCGGCATCGCCTGCTCGGCCGAGAGCGTGCCGCTGACCCGCACCGGCCAGGTCATCGGCACCCCGCAGTACATGTCGCCCGAGCAGGCCGCCGGTGAGCGGGTCGGCCCGGCCAGCGACGTCTACGCGCTCGGCCTGGTGGGCTACGAGTCGCTGACCGGCCACCCCGCCTTCGACGGCACCAACCCGATGACCGTCGCGCTCAAGCAGGTGCGCGAGGACCCCGAGCCGTTGCCCGCCGAGGTCCCGCCCGGCGTCCGGCACCTCATCGACGCCGCGCTGGCCAAGGACCCGCAGGAGCGGCTCCCCGACGGTGAGGCGTTCCTGCATGCCATCGAGGAGACCGTCCACCGGTCCCATCACGCCGCGCCGCTGACCCGGCCGATCGCCCCGGCCGCCGTCGCCGCGGTGGTGCCACCGGCGGCGCACGAGGTCCCGGTTCCCGCGCCGCCGCGCCCGAACGACGACGACCGAGGCCCCCGCCGTCGGCCGCTGCTCCTGGCGCTGGCCGTGCTCGTGGTCGTGCTGCTCGGCGGCGGCGCGGTCGCGCTGGTCGGCGGGCTGGGGAACGGCGACGGCACGGCTGCCGCGCCGCCGTCGTCGGACTCGCCGTCGGAGGCGGGGATCGTGCTGACCGCCGCGGACTACGTGGGGCGTCCGGTCGAGGAGGTCGCCGCCGAGCTGGCCGAGCTGGGGCTGACCGTGAGCCAGCGACCACAGGTCACCGCGACTGCCACGCCGGGGACCGTCACCGGGCTCGACCCGACCGGTACCGAGCTGCAGCGAGGGGACCGGGTGGAGCTGACGGTTGCGGCGCCGCCGCCCACCGCCCCCGAGGAGGGATCTGCCGCTCCCGCGCCCGGCGAGGACGCGCCGGCACCGAGTTCCGAGGTCACCACTCCTCCCCGGGAGTCTGCTGCCCCGGCGGAGGGTGCTGCTCCGGCGGAGGAGCCTGCTCCGGCGGAGGAGCCTGCTCCGGCGGGGGAGCCTGCTCCGGCGGAGGACGCAGCCCCGGCGGAGGAGTCTGCTCCGGCGGAGGACGCAGCCCCGGCGGAGGAGTCTGCTCCGGCGGAGGACGCAGCCCCGGCGGAGGAGCCTGCTCCGGCGGGAGACGCAGCCCCGGCCTCGACTCCGCCAGCCGGTGACGCGAACACCGGAGCGTCCGAGCCGTCTGCTGAGCCCTCGTCGGATCCGTCACCGGAGCCGAGCGCGTCGACCCCGCCGACGGACGGCAGCGAGCCCACGGCCTCGGTGGAGCCGGCGCCTACCGACGGCGGCGCGGGCACCGGCACCCCGAGCAGTTCGCCGACCGAGGGCGGCGGTGCCGAGGACGCGGCGCCGGAGTCGACCGGCGCTCTCTCGCCGGAGCCCACCCCGATCGGCTGACCGGCGTCGGGCCGCAGCCAGTACGGCCGGACAGTCGGTGGTGCGGTCGTCGCGGAGGGCTCGGCTCAGCGGCGCGGTCAGCGACCGCGCCGGGTCATGGCGAGGCAACTGCCTCCCGCGCCAGGCCGGCGTGCTCCTCACGCAGGGTGCGCTTGAGGACCTTGCCGCTGGGGTTCTTCGGCAGGGTGTCGGCGAGGACGACGTACTTGGGCCGCTTGTAGCCGGCCAGCCGGGCGCGGGCGTGGGCCTGCACGTCCTCGGCGGTCAGCTCGGCGCCGGGCTTGGCGACGACGACGGCGGTCACCGCCTCGATCCAGTGCGGGTGGCTGATCCCGAAGACGGCGACTTCGGCGACGCCGTCGAGCTCGTAGAGAGCCTCCTCGACCTCCCGGCTGGCCACGTTCTCCCCGCCGGTCTTGATCATGTCCTTCTTGCGGTCCACCACCGACAGGTAGCCGTCTACGTCCATCACCCCGAGGTCGCCGGAGTGGAACCAGCCGCCGCGGAAGGCCTCGGCGGTCTTCTCCTCGTCGGCGAAGTAGCCCAGGGTCGCGTGCGGGCTGCGGTGCACGTTCTCGCCGACCGTGCCCGACGGCACGGGCCGGTCGTCGTCGTCGACGACCATCGTCTCGACGTTCAGCGCCGCCCGTCCGGCCGACCCGGCCCGCTCCAGCTGCTCCGACGGGCGCAACAGCGTGGCCAGCGGAGCCATTTCCGTCTGGCCGTAGAGGTTCCACAGGGCCACCGCGGGCAGCCGGCGGGACAGCTCGCGCAGCACCTCGACCGGCATCGCCGACGCG
>JALYNA010000518.1 GCA_030773455.1 Actinomycetota bacterium | reverse complement strand
GCCCCAGCGTCAGACTGAGCTACGGGATCGTGTTCCAAGGAGAAGACCGACGTCGGCGGGCGACCCGACCACATTTTCGCGCCTGCCAGGCGTCCCCGAACAGGGATAGAAGGACTGAGCTGAGCCGACGACATCGTCGTCCTACCGGACGACACCGCGACCAGGTGCCGTTCCCCGTCCTCCGTCGAGCGTTGCCCCGTGTCCCGGTCGGGGACCCTCCGGGACCCGCGACCGGTCCACATCCCCGAGCAGGTCCCGACAGACCTCGAGCAGCCGGGATCGCAGGTCGGCGCCGCGGCGGGCGAACCCCCGCTGCGCGGTGACGTACTCGACCTTGCCCTCGGGGGTCTCGATGGGCACCGGGTGGTAGCCGGCGTCGCGCAGGTCGTAGGGCGAGGCGCGCATGTCCAGCGCCCGGACGTCCGCGGCCAGCACGAAGCAGTCCAGCAGCAGGTCCCCGGGGACGGCGGGACCGAGCTTGTAGGCCCACTTGTAGAGGTCCCTGGTCGCGTGCAGGCAGCCGGGCTGCTCCAGGTCGACCTGGGTGGCGCGGGTGGGCTGCAGGGCGGTTGCGGCCGACGGCGGCGGGGGTGAAGAACCGGAAGGCGTCGAAGTGCGAGCAGCGGACCGGGTGCGCCGCGACGACGGCGTCGGTGCCGGCCTGGCCCAGCCGCAGCGGCAGCGGATGCCGGTGCTGGCCGTCCCGGTAGACCATCGCCCACTCGTGCAGGCCGAAGCACCCGGTGTACGCCGGCCGGGACGCGGTCGCCCCGAGGAGCCGGGCGACGAAGGCGACGGTGTCCCCGCGGTCGGCCCGGAAGGCGTCCCGGTCGAGGGTGACCGCGCCGTCGTCGTCGGTGGCGTACCAGCGCCAGGACGCGTGCGGCGCGGGGCCTTCCGGGCCCGGCAGCAGCGCGACGCCGGTGCCGGGGTGCCAGCGGCGCAGCTGCGCCGGGCGCGCGCTGTAGTACTCGTAGAGGAAGTCCTCGACGGGGTGGCGGGTCCCGGTCGCCCGGCGGGCCCGGTACTCCGCGGTCAGCCCCTCGGCCCGCTCCCTGTGCGCCTCCGCCTCCGCCGTCCACTCGCCCGCCGGCAGGCGGATCGGGGCGGCACGGTGCACCGGTCCAGGGTAGGGAACGCCGCTCAGCCGGTGAGCCGGTGCAGCCGCAGCGCCAGGTGCACCTCGAGGGCCCGCTCCGGCGCCGACCACTCGCGGCCGAGCAGTCGGGTCACCCGCTCCAGGCGCTGGGTGACGGTGTTGACGTGCACCTGCAGCGCCTCGGCCGCCCGCGCCGGCGAGCCACCGGCGTCGAACCAGGCGCGCAGCGTCCCGACCAGATCGGTGCCGCGCCGCTCGTCGTAGTCCAGCACCGGGCCGAGCGTGGCGGCGACGAACCCGTGCACGTCCCGCCCCCCGCCGACCAGCAGCCCGACGAAGCCCAGCTCCTCGGCGCTGGCCGCGTGGCCGGTCCGGCCCAGAGCGACCAGCGTCCTGGCGCACCGCGAGGCCTCTTCATGCGCGGGGGCGACCGCGGCCGGCCCCTGCGCCGGTCCGGCGCCGCCGACGGTCACCGGTCGGCCAACGGCCGTGCTGAGCTCCCGGCAGACCTGCGCCGCAGCGGCGCCGGGTCTCTGCCCCGGCAGGCAGAGCACCAGCCGCCCGTCGTGCAACCCGGCCAGCCCGCCGCGGACGGCGGCCAGGTGGGTGGCCTGGGCCAGCGCCCGGTCCCGGCAGCGTTCCTCCACCATGGCGACGACGACGGCGTGCGGCCGATCGAGGTCGGCGCCCAGCCGGCGCGCCCGTTCCCGCAGCCCGTCGGGGTCGCGCACCCCGGGCCCGAGCAGCTCTTCCAGCAGTTCGCCGCGGACCCGGCCCTCGGCCTCGCTGGCGGTGCGGCGGATGAGCAGCAGCAGGGCGGTCACCAGCGCGGCGCGCTCGAGGATGCGCTGGTCGGCGTCGGAGAGCTCATCGTCCCGGTGCAGCACCAGGCCCCCGAGCAGTTCGGCGCCCACGGTCACTGCGGCGGTCCACCAGGTGCCGTCGCGCACCGTCCGGCCGGTCGAGCGGGCGAGGGTCAGGGCGGCCGCGGGGTCTGGCGGCAGGTCGCCGTCCGACCCGGAGGACGGCGTGCCGCGACCGTGCTCGTCGAGGATGGTGATCCGCCCGCCGAGCGCCTCGGTGACCGCGGCCGCGACGTCCTCCACTCCGCCACCGCGCAGCACGATGTCGATGAACCGGTCGTGCGCGCCCGCGGCCCGCTCCACCGACGTCGAGTGCGCGCGCAGCTCCCGGGTGGCGGTCGAGAGTTCCTCCAGCGCCGACCGGGTCTCCTCGAGCAGGCGGGCGTTGCCCAGCGCGATCGCCGCGTGCGCGGCCAGGGAGCCCAGCAGCGAGACCTCCGAGCGGTCGTAGAGCCGCTCGTTGCGGTCGGCGGCGAAGAGCACCCCGATCACCCGCGAGCCGCGGACCAGCGGCACCCCCAGGATGGCGACCAGGCCCTCCTCGGCGACGCCGCCGTTGATGTCGTCGGTGTGCTGGAAACGCGGGTCGGCGAAGTAGCGGGCCGTGGCGTACGGGGCGGCGCTCTGCGCGACGAGGCCGCCGAGGCCGGCGCCCATCGGCAGCCGCAGCGACTGGAACCGGGCCGACACGGAGCCGTCCGTCACCCGCATGTACGTGTCGCCGCGGGCGTCGTCGTTCAAGGTCAGATAGGAGACGTCGGTGCCGAGCAGCTGCCGGGCCCGCCGCACGATCGCGGTGAGCACGTCGTCGACGCTGCGCAGCGAGGCCAGGTCGCCGGCGGTGTCGAACAGCGCGGCCAGCTCGGACTCCCGGCGGCGCCGTGCGGCGAAGGCGTCGCGCACCTGCAGGGCCAGGAGTTTCACCTGCTCCAGCCCGGCGAGCGTCGCGGCGTCCACACCCGCGGCCCGGGCGCGCAC
>JALYNA010000517.1 GCA_030773455.1 Actinomycetota bacterium | reverse complement strand
GGCGCGTGGGTGGGCTGGTCGGGGTCGGCCGGGGAGGCCCCCGAGCCCTTCGAGTCCGGGGGCATGTCGCTGGTCCCGGTACCGCTCTCCGAGGAGGAGGTCGACCGGTACTACGAGGGCATGTCGAACGCCTCGCTGTGGCCGCTGTACCACGACGTGGTCGAGAAGCCTGAGTACCACCGGACGTGGTGGGACGCCTACGTGCAGGTGAACAAGCGGTTCGCCGAGCGGACCGCCGAGGTCGCCGCCGAGGGCGCGATCGTGTGGGTGCACGACTACCAGCTGCAGCTCGTGCCGGCGATGCTGCGGCAGCGCCGCTCCGACCTCACGATCGGCTTCTTCCTGCACATCCCCTTCCCGCCCTACGAGCTGTTCACCCAGTTGCCCTGGCGCTCGGCGGTCGTCGAGGGCCTGCTGGGAGCCGATCTGGTCGGCTTCCAGCGGCCCAGCGCGGCGGCCAACTTCGTGCAGCTGGCCCGGCGGCTGCACGACCTGCCGGCCCGTGGCTCGACGTTCGTGTACGACGGCCGGACGGTCACCGCCCGCGCCTTCCCGATCTCCATCGACGTCCGGTCCTTCGAGGAGCTGGCCGCCTCCCCCGCCGTCGTGAAGCGGGCCGGGGAGATCCGCGCCGAGCTCGGCAACCCGGACAAGATCATCCTGGGCGTCGACCGGCTGGACTACACCAAGGGCATCGGCGTCCGGCTCGAGGCCTTCCAGGAGCTGCTCGAGGAGGGCGTCCTGGAGACCCCCGACACCGTGATGGTGCAGGTGGCCACGCCCAGCCGTGAGCGGGTCGAGCACTACGTGCACATGCGGGAGACGATCGAGCAGCAGGTGGGCCACATCAACGGCGTCTTCGGCACGCTCGGCGGCCCCGCGGTCCACTACATCAACCAGTCGGTGCCCCGCGAGGAGCTCGCCGCCCTGTACCGGGCGGCCGACGTCATGCTCGTCACCCCCTATCGGGACGGCATGAACCTCGTCGCCAAGGAGTACGTCGCGGCCCGCAGCGACCTCGGTGGCACGTTGGTGCTGTCGGAGTTCGCCGGTGCCGCCGCCGAGCTCAAGCAGGCGTTCCTGGTCAACCCGCACGACATCGCGGGGGTCAAGAGCCAGCTCGTGCGGGCCCTGCGGACCGAGCCGGCCGAGAGCGCCAAGCGCATGCGGGCAATGCGCCGTCACCTGGCCCGCAACGACCTGGAGCACTGGGCGACCTCGTTCTTCGAGGCCCTGCGGGCCCAGGCGTGACGGAGCCGGCATCCCGGGCCGGCACCTCCTCCGCGGACCTCCCGGCGGACCTGACCGAGGCGGTGGCAGCGCTGGCGCGCCGGCGGCCGCTGCTGGTGGCCAGTGACTACGACGGGGTCCTCGCACCCCTGGTGGGGGACCCGTCGGCCGCGGTCCCCCTGCCGCGGGTCGGCGCGGTGCTGGAGCGGCTGGCTGCCCACGAGGGCGTCGAGGTGGCGCTGGTCAGCGGTCGCGGCGTGGACGACCTGCGGGCAGTCAGCGGGTTCGAGGGGCCCTATCGCTGGATCGGCAGCCACGGGGCGGAGTACGACGGCCCGCTGGCCGGTGCGCTCGCGACCCGGCGCGACGCGCTCGCCGAGCAGCTGACGCCGCTCGTCGCGGCGGTGCCCGGCGCGCGGCTGGAGGTCAAGCCGGCGAGCGTGGCGGTGCACGTGCGGGAGGCGACCGACCGCGCCGCAGCCGCCGCGCTGCTGGAGCAGGCCGACGCCGTGGCCGATCCGTCACTGACGAAGAAGCCGGGCAAGGAGGTGCTGGAACTCGCGGTCACCGATGCCGACAAGGGCAGCGCGCTGCTCCGGCTCCGCGACGACGCCGGCGCCGCGGCGACGGTCTACCTCGGCGACGACCGCACCGACGAGGACGCCTTCCGAGCCCTGTCCCCCACCGACCTCACCGTCAAGGTGGGCGAGGGGGAGACCGTGGCGCGGTACCGGGTCGTCGACCCCGTCGCGGTCGTCGTCCTGCTCGAGACGCTGGCCGACGCGCTGGACTGAGATCCCCCCTCCCGCGGACGGGAAAGGCGCCGGAATGTCGACAAGGGGATCGGCGAAATGCGGTCGCCGGCATTTCTCGGCCAGCGCGGCGCGACACGCCCGTAATCGGTGCCGGAACAGTTGCGGAACGGCACACCATTGCGTCGCTACCCGGCCCTGTCGCCCGCCTCCGCCCCTCTAGGAGCACCCCATGTCCGTGCGCACTCTCCCACCGTCCGCACGCTCCGGCGGCTGGTTCGCCGACCGTCCGCTGTCGGTCAAATTCGGTGCCCTCGTCGGCGTCGTCGTCCTCGCCTTCAGCGGCGTCGTTGGTTCCATGGTCGTCGGCAACGCCACCGTGCGGGACGTCAACGGGGAGCTGACGACGCTGGCCGACGCGGAGAGCCTCGTCCTGCAGGTCGACACGCGGGCCAGCGAGCTCAAGGTCGACGCGTTCCGGGCTCTGGTGCGGGAGGTCCCGGCCGAGGCCCTCGCCGAACTGGACGACGACGTGGCCACCGTCGACGAGCTTCTCTCCGAGCTGTCGGGCATCGCGCTGACCGGCGAGACCGCCGCGGCCGTGGCGGAGCTGGAGGACAGCTTCGGCGACTACACGACCGCCATCAGCACCTACATCGACTCCGCCGTCGCCGACCAGGCCGCCGCCCGCGCCGGCTACGCGCAGATCCAGGCCGCCAACGACCTGACCGACGGGGCCGTGGGCACCGCCAAGGACGCCCTCCAAGCGGCCACCGACGACGCCGGGGTCCGCCTGGCCGACGCCATCGACGGCACCGAGCTCGTCAGCCTGGTCGTCGCGGGCGTCGGTGTCGCGCTCATCCTGGCGATCAGCTGGCTGATCATGCGTTCGGTGACCCGCCCGGTGCAGCAGGTCAAGGCGGCGCTGGAGGCGCTGGCCGCCGGCGACCTCACCGCGTCGACCGGGGTCACCTCCCGTGACGAGGTCGGACAGATGGCCGCGGCCCTCGACGAGGCCCAGGCGGGCCTGCGCGCGGTCCTCGCCGAGGTGGCGTCCTCCGCCTCTTCGGTGGCCGCCTCCTCCGAGCAGCTCTCCGCCTCCTCCGCGCAGATCGCCGCATCGGCCGAGGAGACCTCCGCTCAGTCCGGCGTGGTCGCCGCGGCGGCCGGTGAGGTCACCCGTAGCGTCGAGACCGTCGCCGCCGGGGCAGAAGAGATGGGTGCCAGCATCCGGGAGATCTCCAGCAACGCGGCAGAGGCTTCCGCGGTGGCCGCACGCGCAGTGACCGCGGTGGAGGCGACGTCGGCGACGGTGACCAAGCTGGGGGAGTCCTCGGCGGAGATCGGCAACGTGGTGAAGGTGATCACGAGCATCGCCGAGCAGACCAACCTGCTGGCGCTGAACGCCACCATCGAGGCGGCGCGGGCCGGTGAGGCGGGCAAGGGCTTCGCGGTGGTGGCCAACGAGGTCAAGGAGCTGGCGCAGGAGACGGCGAAGGCGACCGAGGACATCGCCCGGCGGGTGCAGGCCATCCAGGGCGACACCACCGCCGCGGTGGACGCTATCGCGCAGATCAGCACGATCGTGGCGCAGATCTCCGACCGGCAGACCACCATCGCCTCGGCGGTGGAGGAGCAGACCGCCACGACCAGCGAGATGTCCCGGTCGGTCAGTGAGGCGGCCGGCAGCTCCGGTCAGATCACGGAGAACATCGTCAGCGTCTCCGGTGCCGCCGATGCCACGACCCAGGCGTTGACCCAGACCCGCACCGCCGTCGACGATCTCTCGCGCATGGCCGGCGACCTGCGCACCACGGTAGGCCGCTTCACCTACTGAGCCCCTACTCCGCATCCCCGGCGTCCGGGGCCCCGTTTCGGGCCTCGGACGCCGGTGCGTGTGTGGGCCCGCTCCGTGCGTCGACGTCCGGCCCTAAAGCTGTCGGGGACGGGCGCGTCGCGCCGGGCGTCGGGGCCAACCGCAGGACCCCAGGCCGCTGCCGGTGACCTGGCGTCGCGTCACGACGTGCGGGCCGAGCGGTTGCCCCGCTCCTTGCCGCAGCGCCCTGCGTGCGGCTCGAGGTCGAGCCCGCCAGCGTGGCGGTGCACGAGCCCTGCCCCAACGCCTCAGCGTGACGGCCGGCGAGGGCGGGACCGCGACCCGCCGCCGGGTCGTGGCCCCGGCCGCCGTCGTCGTCCTCGACACCGCGGCGACGTGCTGGCCTGAGCGGACCCACGGCAGAGGTTCTCCGTGTCGGGGCAGGAGGCGGGACGACCGCGCCGGCACGTTCCGGTTGCCCGCTCTTGCCGTGTCAACACCGGCACCGACCGGCGGCAGACCCCGCCGTCCCGCCGTTCCGGGGGGCGGGGCGGAGCAGACCGCGACCACCAACGAGACGGCGCGCAACGTCCCAGAGGCTGCCTCGGCCGCCCCCGGAGATCGCTTGCAACGTGACCGGGGTCGCGCACGCGGCGCAGGACACCACCAGCGGGGCGACAAACACCTCTCAGCCGCCGGCGAGCTCTCCCGCATGTCCACCGAGCTGCAGGAGCTCGTGGGCCGCTTCCGCTGTGATCCACGGGGCGGCGTCGCGCGTTCTCCTGCCGTGCGGCCACAGGGCCCTCTTCCTGGGAGGTCGACGAGAACCTCGTCGGAGCGCGGCCCGTACCCGGGCTGCGTCCCGCCCTTGGAGCCGCCCCGGCTGACCGCTCACCGGGCGTCGGACATGGCCGTGTGCAATCGCCGGTCGGCACGTCGTCCGCATGCGCCCGGTCAATGGCCGGCCCGGGACGTGCGCATGCGGCGGGATGTCCACGTGTCGACCCGACAGAACCGATGACGTGACAACTCTTCCGCGGCTTTCGATTCCTCCGGAATTGCGCTGGAGAAGCGCTCCCCGCCCACCGAATACCAGGACACCTCGCACCGTGGGGACGCCCCGGCGAACGGAGCGAGTGCCGCCCTTGCGGGCATTCCCTTGCCACTCGCCTCGCATTGCCGACAGGAGTGACCCCCATGTCCATCCCCGCGACCCCCAGCGCCACGACCCCGGTCGGGTTGGCATCACCGCAGCGCTCCTGGTGGGGGGACCGCTCGGTGAAGAAAAAGGTGTTCAGCGTCGTCTCGGTGACCGCGGTGGTCGCCGGTGGCATCGGGCTCCTCGGCATCAGCAGCCTGAGCACCGCCGCCGTACGTGCCGACAGCCTCTACGAGACCAATTTCAAGGGCGCGCTCGACGTCGCCGTGATGGACGGCCTGCTCGGCGACCTGCGCCAGACCGCGCGGGATGCGGTCCTGGCGCCGACGCCGGAGTTGACGGCGCAGCGGTACGTCCTCCTCGAGCAGTTCGGTCAGGAGTTCAAGGACAGCCTCAAGGCCTACGGCGCCTCATCCGGGGACCCCGAGAAGGTGGCCACGGCCGAGGAGCTGAGCGCGGACATCGATGTGTACATGGGCCTGCAGAACGACGTGCTCCGCCCGTTTGCCATGGCCAACGACGCGGCGAGCTGGATCGCGCAGGACGACGCTCAGGTCGCGGGGCTCGTGAATGATATGACAGCCGACGTCGCGAACCTGATGGAGCAGGAGCGGGCGCAGGCCGAAGCGGCCGCCGCCGGGATCAAGGCCGACTACCAGTCGACCCGGCTGCTGGCGCTGGTCATCATCGGCGCCGGAACCGGCCTCGCCCTGGCGCTGGGACTCGCCGTGGCCCTGGGGATCGCCCGTAGCACCCGCCGGGTGCAGGACGTGACGACAGTGCTGGCTGCCGGTGACTTGACAAAGACCTCCGGTCTGACGACGCGGGACGAGCTCGGTCCGATGGGTGGCTCGCTGGATGAGGCGGTGGCCACCCCCCGTGAGCTGATGGCCTCGGCGGTGTCCTCGGCGGACCCGGTGGCCGCGTCGTCGGAGGAGCTGAGCGCCTCGGCGGCGCAGATCTCGGCCTCGGCGGAGGAGACCTCCGCGGATACCGGTGTGGTCGCCGGAGCCGCCGACGAGGTCCCGCTCAACGTGCAAACGGTGGCCCCCGGTGCCAAGCAGATGGGCGCCTCCATCCGGGAGATCAGCCAGAACGCCCCGGAGCCGGCGCGGGTGGCCCCCCAGGCCGTGACCGAGGCCGAGGCCACCACGGCCACGACCACGGCCACCGTGACCAAGCTGGGTGACTCGTCGAAGGAGATCGGTGACCTGATCAAGGTGATCACCTCGATCCCGCGGAACAGAGCAATCCACTGGCCCTGAACGTCACCATCGAGGCGGCGCGGCGCAGGAGACGGCGAGGGGGACCGAGGACATCGCCCGGCGCGTGCAGGCGATCCAGGGCGACACCACCGCCGCGGTGACCGCGATCGAGGACATTGCCACGATCGTCGGGCAGATCTCCGACCGGCAGACCGCCATCGCCTCGGCGGTGGAGGAGCAGACGGCCACGACCAGCGAGGTGTCCCGGTCGGTCAGTGAGGCGGCCGGCAGCTCCGGTCAGATCACGGAGAACATCGTCAGCGTCTCCGGTGTCGCCGATGCCACGACCCAGGCGTTGACCCAGACCCGCACCGCCGTCGACGATCTCTCGCGCATGGCCGGCGACCTGCGCACCACGGTAGGCCGCTTCACCTACTGAGCCCCTACTCC
>JALYNA010000516.1 GCA_030773455.1 Actinomycetota bacterium | reverse complement strand
CCTCCCGGACCGTGCGTCGCGCGCTGCGCGACGGCGGGGAGGTCGCCCGCCTGCTGCACCGGCGGGCCCGGCCCCGCCCGCGCCGCGTCGTCCTCCTCGTCGACGTGTCAGGCTCGATGAGCCCCTACGCCGACGCGCTGCTGCGCTTCGCGCACGCCGCCGTCCGGGCGCGCCCGGCCGCGACCGAGGTCTTCACCGTCGGCACCCGGCTGACCCGGGTGACCCGCGAGCTGCGGCTGCGCGACCCGGACAAGGCGCTGGCCGCCAGCGGCTCGGCGATCCCCGACTGGTCCGGCGGCACCCGGCTGGGCGAGGTGCTCAAGGCGTTCCTCGACCGGTGGGGCCAGCGCGGCACCGCTCGCGGGGCGGTCGTCGTCGTGTGCAGCGACGGCTGGGAGCGCGGCGGGACCGACGTGCTGGCCGAGCAGATGGCCCGGCTGCAGCGGCTGGCGCACGCGGTCGTGTGGGTCAACCCGCACAAGGGCCGCGAGGGCTACGAGCCGCTGACCGGCGGGATGCAGGCGGCGCTGCCGTCGGTCGACCACTTCGTCGCCGGGCACAGCCTGGCCGCGTTCCAGGAGCTCGCGGGGGTCATCTCCCGTGCCTGAGCCGTCGACGGAGTGCGACGGGCGCGTTTCCCGCGCCCTGGCACTCCGCCCAGAGGAGGGCAGCTGTGCGTGAGGTGCTGGAGGACCTGATCGGGTGGTGGCAGGCGGGCGAGACCGTCGGCATGGGCACGGTGGTGGCCACCTGGCGCTCCGCCCCGCGCCCGGCCGGCGCCTCGATGCTCGTCGGCCCCGACGGCACCGCCGTGGGCAGCGTCTCCGGCGGCTGCGTCGAGGGCGCGGTCTACGAGGAGGCCAGGGACGTCGTCGAGTCCGGCGTCCCCACCCTCGAGCGGTACGGGGTCAGCGACGACGACGCCTTCGCCGTGGGGCTGACCTGCGGCGGGATCCTCGACGTGTTCGTCGAGCCGGTGTCGCGGGAGTCCTTCCCGGAGCTCGGCGAGGTGGCCGAGTCGGTGCAGCGGCACGAGCCGGTCGCCGTCGTCACCTGCGTGGCCGGCCCGGCCGACCGGGTGGGCCGGCGGCTGGTCGTCTGGCCCGACCGCGCCTCCGGGACCCTGGGGCTGCAGCGCCTGGACGACGCCGTCGCCGACGACGCGCGGGGCATGCTGGCCGCCGGCCGCACCGGGATGCTGCACGTCGGGCACGACGGCGAGCGGCGCGGCGACGACCTGTCGCTGTTCGTGAACGCCTTCGCGCCGGCCGCCCGGATGGTGGTCTTCGGCGCCATCGATTTCGCCGCCGCCGTCGCGCGGGTCGGCGCCTTCCTCGGCTACCGGGTCACCGTCTGCGACGCCCGCCCCGTCTTCGCCACTCCCAAGCGCTTCCCCGACGCGCACGAGGTGGTCGTGGAGTGGCCGCACCGCTACCTGCAGGGCGAGGTGGACGCCGGCCGGATCGACGAGCGCACCGTGCTGTGCGTGCTCACCCACGACCCGAAGTTCGACGTCCCGCTGCTGGAGGTCGCGCTGCGGCTGCCGGTTGCCTACGTGGGCGCGATGGGCTCGCGGCGCACGCACGAGGAGCGCCTCGTCCGGCTGGAGGAGGCGGGCCTGGGCAAGGAGGAACTGGCCCGGCTGTCCTCTCCGATCGGCCTGGACCTGGGCGCCCGCACGCCGGAGGAGACGGCCGTCTCGATCGCCGCCGAGGTCATCGCAGGGCGCTGGGGCGGCTCGGGGGAGCGGCTGACCGGGACCGAGGGGCCGATCCACCGGACGGCGGACCGCTGAGAGAGGACGGGTTTCCACAGCCCCTCCGTGATCATCGGCGGGTGATCGGCCCAGCGGCGTGTCGGCCAGTCAGATGCCGATGATCAACGGGTGAGCGCCGAGCTGCCGTACCGGTACGACGTCGAGGTCGTCGCGCTGCTGGCCTCGCCGGTGCACCGCTACGACGGCCGGCCCGGCAGCCCCGTCCCGGCGCAGGACCGCGACCGGCGCGAGGTCGTCGAGGTCCGGGCCGGGTACGGCGTCGTCGGCGACCGCTACGCCGGCCGCCCCGCGCACCGCGACGCGCAGCTGACCGTGCTCGCTGTCGAGGCGCTGGAGACCGTGGCTGCCGAGACCGCGGCCGCGCCGTCCGACCCGCTGCTCGCCCGGCGCACCGTCGTCCTGCGCGGGGCGGAGGTGGAGGCGCTGCGCGGGCAGCGTTTCGCCCTGGACACCGGGTCCGGGCCGGTGCTGCTCGGCGGCGGCCGGCCGGCCCATCCGTGCGCGTGGATGGACGTCGTCCTGGCGCCGGGCGCGCACCGAGCGTTGCGCGGCCGCGGCGGCGTGCGCTGCGCCGCGCTCTCCGACGGCGTGCTGCGGCAGAGGCCCGCGGTGCTGAGCAGCGCCGTCTCGCTGGACTCCGCGCGCGCAGGGGACGTCGTCCGCCGGCCGGCGACACGCGGGGCCCGGTGAGCCGGTGGTCGCACGGGTACCGGAGGATCGCGCCGGGCCGGACGTCGGTTCCGGGACGAGAGGGAGTGCGATGCGCATCCGGACCCTGGCCGTGCTCGGCACGTCGGCCCTGCTGCTGACGGCGTGCGGTGCGGAGGGCAACGGCATGGCCCAGCTGAGCGGCCCCGAGGTGGCCGACCGCGCGGCGACCGCGCTGGAGGAGGCCGGGTCGGCCGCCGTCCGCGGCCAGTACGCCATGGCCGGCGAGAGCGGCGAGATCGACCTGCAGGTCCAGGGCGGGGACCTCACCGGCACCCTGTCGATGGGCGGGCAGGACGTGCAGCTGACCGCCGTCGGCGGGCAGGTCTACATGCAGGCGCCGGCCGACTTCTGGACCATGTCAGGCGTGCCGGAGGAGTTCGCGAGTCAGCTGGACGGCCGGTGGGTGGTCCTCCCGCCCGACGCCGCTGCCGGCTTCGAGGAGCTCACGCTGCAGGGCCTGGCCGACGAGCTGCGCACGCCCAGCGACGCCCGGATCCGTGACGAGGTCACCACCGAGGAGCGCGACGGCGAGCCGGTCGTCGTCGTGTCCGACGACAGCGGCGGCACGCTGGTCGTCGCCGGTGAGGACGAGCCCTACCCGCTCAAGCTCACCAACACCGAGGACGGCGGCACGCTGGCCCTCAGCGAGTTCGGCGAGGGGCAGGAGATAGCCGCGCCGGAGGACCCGCTGGACCTCGCCGAGCTCGGCGGCTGACCTGCCGCGACGCCGGTGCCGGCTCCGTGGCCTGCGGAGACCGGCGCCGTGACGGGGAGCCCGGTGGTCGTCGTCGGCGCCGGGCCGGTCGGCCTGACGGTGGCGCTGCTGCTGGTCCGCCGCGGCCTGCCGGTGGTCGTGCTGGAGCGGCAGACCGCCCCCTACGGGCAGCCGCGCGCGGTGCACCTGGACGACGAGGCCCTGCGCGCGCTCGCCGACGCCGGGGTGGCCGACAACTTCCTCGCCCTCAGCCGCCCGATGCTGGGGTTGCGGCTGCTCGACGGCCGCCGGCGGTTGCTCGCCGAGTTCGCCCGCGACCCGCACGCGGGGCTGCACGGCTGGCCGCAGGGGTCGATGTTCTTCCAGCCCGACCTGGAAGAGCTGCTGCTGGACGCCGTCCGCCGGGAACCTGCGGTGCAGCTGCGCACCGGCTGCGAGGTCGTGGACCTGGCCCAGGGCGGCGGGGTGGAGCTCACCGTGCTCGACCGGGCCTCCGGCACCCGCTCACAGCTGGGAGCGGCAGCGGTGCTCGGCTGCGACGGCGCCAACAGCACGGTCCGGGCGCTGATCGGGGGGCGCATGCGCGACCTCGGCCGGCCCGACCGGTGGCTGGTGGCCGACCTGCGCTTGCCGGAGCCGCTGCCGCTGTGGCCCGGGGTGCACCAGGTGTGCGACCCGCGCCGGGCGGCGACCGCCATGCCGGTGTCCGGCGACCGCTACCGGTGGGAGTTCCGCCTGCTGCCAGGGGAGACCCGCGAGGACCTGGTCGCCCGGCTGCCGGAGCTGCTGGCCCCGTGGGGGGCGGCGGACGCCGAGGTGGTGCGGGTGGCCGAGTACGTCTACCGGGCGCAGGTGGCCGACCGCTGGCGCGCCGGCCGGGTGATGCTCGCCGGGGACGCCGCCCACCTGACCCCGCCCTTCATCGGGCAGGGGCTGGGTCTCGGGCTGCGCGACGTCCACCAGCTGAGCTGGAAGCTGGCGGCGGTGCTCGCCGGAACGGCTCCCGAGCGGCTGCTCGACACCCATCAGGCCGAGCGCGAGCCGCACGCGCGGGCGATGGTGCGGCT
>JALYNA010000515.1 GCA_030773455.1 Actinomycetota bacterium | reverse complement strand
TCATGCGCCAGCGCTGGTCGCCGTGGATGACCACGCGCGCCTCGTGCACGCCGACGTCAACCCCAAGAACATCTTGGTCTCCGGCACCGGCAGCCGCTGGTGCGTGGAGGCCATCCTGGACTGGGAGTTCAGCTACTCCGGCTGTCCTTACGGCGATGCCGCGAACATGGCTCGCTTCGCTGCGGACTATCCACCCGGCTTCTCCCGATGGCTTCCGCGCCGCCTTCACCATGCACCGGCCCGTGGACCTGCCACTGGTCGACCGCTGGGTCTACCTCGGCCGTGTCCTCGACATGTTCGCACTCAGCGACCTCGTCACCCACCCGCTCGGCCATCCCGTCGCAGACCAGGCTGCGGCACAAATCCGATACTGGGTCCCCCATGGCATCCCGGATGACGACTGAATGGGTTCGACCCGATGCCCTTGGCCGAGCACTTGACGGTGCGGCAGGAGGCACGCGACAAGTCGTCCCAGTTGACGAACCCGCTACGGCGACGATCGCCCCGATCTCAGCAGCCCGGCGCCGGTGTCCCACAGGGGATCCCCTGCGGGACGTCGGCGGACTACCGTCCCGGCCTCCGTCAGAACGTCGACGGAGCGGGTTCGTGCAGCGGGACAGCGAGCCGGTCAGAGTGCCAGCTTGAGTCCCTCATGAGAGGCGACGAACCCGAGCCGCTCGTAGAAGCGATGCGCGTCGGATCGCGATTTGTCGGTGGTCAGCTGGACCAGGGCGCAACCGCGACGTCGCGACTCGTCGATGGCCCAGGCGAACATCGCAGCACCCAGCCCTCGACTGCGGTGGTCCTGCCTGACCCGCACCGCCTCGAGCTGGGCGCGCAGGGCACCACGCCGGGCCAGTCCTGGGATGAAGCTCAACTGCATGGTGGCGACTACCTGGTCGCTGTCGGCCGCTATGAGCAGCAGGTGAGCCGGATCTGCGTCCACGGCCTGGAATGCACGCAAGTAGGGCTGCAGACCCGCTGTGTTGGTGATGCCGTCGCGGGATGCGCCCAGCTCGTCCTGGACGAGCAGCTCCACGATCGCGGGCACGTCGTCCGCCACCGCCTCACGCAGCACCACTGTCGATCCCTGCAAGGGCAGCTGAGCTGTAACCGTCACTCGCCGAGTATTTCTCGCATGCTTGCCTCGCTCGGGGATCCCGCTTCAGACACATGCCACTGCCGGTGGTTCTTGTTGAGCGATCGAGTCCGGCCGCCGGGTCAGCCATCCACGAAGCAGCGTCAGCGCTGGGCGGCGTCACCTGGGTCATGGCCCACGCGTGCGAGCAGGCGCTTGCTGAGCACGGTGTCGTGCGGTAGCCGCTTGAGGTCCAAGGGGTCCGCGACGATCCCCTGCTGCCGGAGAACCTCCGCCAGCTGGGCCCAGTGGTCTGCCTCCATGTCCTCGTGCGAATGCTCATCGAACGGCTCGTCCGGCCCGACCACTGTGCGGGTTGTGTCCACGATGTCCTCGACCGACGTCGTAGCCCAGATGTCGGGTGGGCCCGAGGCACTCCAGCCTCGGTCACCCAGGATCAGCACGTGGCGGCCGTCTTCCAGCACGGCTTCGTGGCGCGCTGACACCGAGATCTGCCGATCGTCAGCAGCGTTGTCGACATCGACGAACGTAACCAGGCGTGTCACCGCAGCCACGTGCGCATCGTTGCATGCTTGGACGACGTACTGGAGGACTGGGTCGAGGAGGATGCCCCGGCCGACGTCTGAGCTGCATGGAGTCGCGGGGCACACGCTGGCCTTCGGTGGTTCAGCCCTGAAGCTGGAGTAGGAGTGGAACGAGCACATGTCGGCCGGGTGGCCGTGATGTCGAAGCCGAAGGTCGTACCCATGGCACGCGCGATGCTGCGGCCGGTGATGGAAGCCGCGGGTTACCCGAAGGCGGACAGGGCAGGGCCGGGCCTCGAATGGTCCAAACGCGTCGACCCGTTCGGCCTGTCCTTCGGCCTGGCCAGCGGCCCCTGGAACGAGTTGACCGGGGGGAGGCTCACCGTGAGGTTCGATGTCGTCGAGCTGCCCCTGTGGGGGATCTCGTTCGCCGAGCACCTGGCGCCATCCGGACAGCAGGAGTGGCGGGCCGTGGCAAGCGCCGTCTTCGACCGGGCGCTCGGCGTCGGTGGCGCGGGAGGCGAGCTGGATGCAGAGCTGATCGACATCCGCCGCAGCATGCTGGAGATCGAGCTCGACGGACTGGCCGCCGGTTACCTGGACGCCTTCGGCTGGCCGTGGTTCGTCGAGCAGGACCTGGTCGCGTGTTCGACCTCATTACCCGCTACTTCGCGGACGTCGAGTCGGCGGTCCTGGCGGGAGCCCCGTCGCGCCTCGACGAGGGCGACTGGAGGCGAAGGGACGTCGTCGACATGCCGCCGCCCATGGTCATCGCCGCCCGGGAGGACATCGCCGAGCAGCTGTGGCTGCACGGGGAGGAAGAGCTCTCGGTGCGGATGCTCGACACGGACGACGCCACGTGGCAACGCGTCATGCAGGTGGCGGTGAACCCCTCGCAGTTGCGTGGTCGCAGCAGTGCCACCGTTGACTTCGCACTGACCCGAACCGGGCCGTCCGTGGGACCTGCTCGCCGCACTCGCGGCGTTGCCAGGCGGTCACGTGCCCACCGCCAGACGGAGCTCCCGGCCGCGCTGCTCGGCGGCGGCGCGGGAGGGGTCCGCGAGCCTCTCCGCGATGCACCGGGCGCACTTGCCGTTGGAGGTGTTCACGGCCTTGATCGGGTGACCGCAGGGGGCGGTCTCTTCTATCCCCTGCTCCCTGCTCTCTGCGCCCTCTGCTCGCTGCTGCACCGCGCCTGACCTGGCAGGGAGCACAGGGAGCGCAGGGAGCGACGGAAGGTGGACAGGGGGTTGGATGCCCCCTGCTCCGTGCTTCGGGCCGGGCAACGACCAGAACCACGGGCCGGGGTTCGTCGGCCGGTCGGCCACGGCGCCGATGCGCTTCTTGGACCGCTTCACCTGGTCCTTGCTGAACCCGTTGGCATCAGCCGCGGTGTAGACCTCGTTGGCCTTCTGGCTGCCCGTGGCCAGGTAGCTGCGCAGCCACTCATCAACGTCGTTGCGGTCCTCGGTCCCGTCGCCGTGCTCGGCAGCCGCGGAGTCGACGAAGAAGTCGCGGGCGGACTGCTCGGAATCACCAATCCACACCAGGCGCGGCACGGTGCCGTCACTGTCGTCCGTCGGCGCGAACACCGGGACAGCCTCGATGCGAAATCGGGAGGTAGCCACGGGCGCGGTGACGTTCGTCTTCTCGGGCCCGATGACGAGCACGCCGTCCTCGTCCTGGTCCGGCTGGGCCAGCAGCGTCATCCGGGCCTTCTTGCGGATCTCCCCGGAGAGGCCATAGACGTTGCGGACGTTGCCGCCTTTCTCCCGGTTGGTGTGACCACTGAGAAGGACAGCGACACCAGTGCGGGTGGCGAGCTCTTTCCACGGGTGCAGCGCCTGCCGGGCCTGCTGGGGGTCCTTCACTGACAAGCTGCCGGGCAGGGTGTCGGCCCAGGCGTCAACGATGACGACCGAGGCGTTCGATGTCGCGGCCTCGACGACCGCCATGTCCTCGGGGAAGGTGGGCGACCCAGACCCGTCCTCCTCGGCACAAATGACCCGGACGAAGTCCAGGTCTGCCCCGGCCACCTCGAGCCGGGGCCGGGCGATGGTGGCCCAGTCGTCCTCGGTGAGGACCAGGACCACGATCCGCGGCGCCCGGGCGGGCAGACCGAACTCCGGGAAAGGCCGGCCAGTGGTGACCAGTGCAGTCAGCCAGGTGAGGAACAAGCTCTTGCCGATCCCCTCGGGCCCAGCATGTAGTTCGTCGCCCCTGCGACGATGCGCCGGTTGGCGAGCCACTCCACGCGGCGGGCCGCCGCCAGATCGGTTGCTTTCCAGACCTTCGCGCGCGGGTCCGCGGAGGCCGGCGCGCTGATGGTGGGCTCCGCCGGAGGCTTAGGCGGGCAGGTGCACTCGCCGCACCCCTGACGGAGACCGCAGGTGCGGTCGTGCTCCCCCAAGGCGCCCATCAGGCCACCACCGACCGCAGCTCCCGCCGACCGCCACCGGCGACAGCGAGCCGACGGCCGTGCAGTCGGCGCACGGTGCGGCACTCGGCGTCGAGCACGTCGATCAGCACGTCGAGCGCGCTGCTCTCTGCAGCCTGGGCGACGCGGTCGCCGAGGGCGATGCACTGGCGGCGGAGGGCGTCGTCGACGGTGCCGAGCGCGTACAGCCGCCATGACGCCGGCGTCGGCACCGAGGCGTACAGGTCGTGCAGCCGGCAGGCCATCGCCTGCACCGCGGTCGGGCCCGTCACCACACCGTCGGCCCGGGCCCGGGCAAGCACGGCCACCGGGTCGGGCGCGGAGTCCTCGGCGACCAGCCTGCGGATGACCATGACGATGCGCTGGTGCATGTAGTCGCCGAGATCGTCATCGTGGACGAGGTCGAGCGCTTCCCGGGCCATGGGCGCGGGCATGTGCAGCAGGGCGCCGACGAACGCGCCCTCGGGGTCGTGTGGGTCTGTCATCATGGGGTCTGCTCCAGGTGGTGACTGGGGTGTGCGGGTTGGCGATAGCCGGGGCGGTCAGGCCCCGGCTTCGCTGTTCATGCCGCCCCCGCGCGGGGCTCGTCGGAGTTCCGCTCACACCACGTGTCGACGTCCTGGGGACGGAACCGGATGTGCCGGCCAACCTTGACGGCGCGGGGCGCGGTCCCCTTCGTGCGCCACTGGTAGAGCGTCGCGAGGGGGACGCCGAGGAAGTCGGCGACGTCCTGGGCGCTCAGTAGCCGGTCTCCCATGAGGTTGCTCCTTTCGCAATCTTCAGGCGTGTAACTCGCCCTCAGGGCAAGACTGCCATAGGTTGCTGACATCGCGCAACGACCCGGCTATGGTTGCCTACATGGCAACCTCCGGGTACGGCCCACTAGTCACACAGGTCACGCAGAACCTGCGTCGTCTGCGGGAGGAGCGGGGGGTGACGCTCTCTGGTCTGTCGGACCGCATGGGCGAGCTGGGACAGCCGCTCGGGATGACCGGGCTCAGCAAGATCGAGAACGGGAGGCGAGGTATCGACCTCGACGAGTTGGTCGCTTTAGCTCGGGCGCTCGAGGTTCCACCGCTACTGCTGGTCTTCCCCTTGGGAGTCCAGGAGGCCGTCGAGGTTCTCCCCGGCGCCAACGTCGAGACCTGGGCCGCCGCGAAGTGGTTCACCGGAGAGGCGCCATTCCCCGGGACGGAGGACGAGGTCTGTGTCGGGAGCGACCCGCCGACAACGTACTTCCGCGTGCAAGACGAGCTGATTGAGAAATGGCGTCGCGTGCGCGAGCGAGTCGATGAGGTTCGGGGCGCCCACATCGTCGGGCAGGGGGCAGACGACCAGTCCATGCAGGGGTTTCAGTTTCTGGAGGAGATGCTTCGCTCCAGCGAGAATCACCTACGCGATTACCGCCGGATCATGCGGAAGGTCGGGCTGGATCCGGGTGAGCTGCCTCCCGAACTGGCTCACGTAGACAAGGGCTGACGATGGCCAGCGTTGAGACGCGACTGACCCGCAGGAACGGCCGCGAGACGAAGGTCTACGACGTCCGGTTCCGCGACCCGGACGGCCGGCAGCGCAAGAAGACGTTCGGCAAGAAGGGCGACGCCGACCGGTTCGCAGCGACCGTCGAGGCGGACAAGCTGCGGGGGCAGTTCGTTGACCACAGCGACCGGACGACCGTCGCTGAGTACGCGAGGGCCTGGGCGGCGGCGCGCCCGCACCGGCCGTCGACAGCGCGGCGGGTGTCGAGCTTGATCGAGCAGCACATCACCGACACGCGGCTCGGCAGCCGGCGCCTGGCCTCGGTGCGCCCGTCGGAGGTCCAGAGCTGGGCCAGCGACCGGGCACAGGTGCTCGCGCCGTCCACGCTCCGGAACCTGGTGTCGCTGCTGCGCTCGATCTTCGCCAGCGCCGTCCTGGACCGGCTGGTCGCCTCGTCGCCGGTCGTCCGGGTGGCGCTCCCCCGCCACGAGCGCGCCCGGGTTGTCCCCCTCACCGTGCACCAGGTGCAGGCCCTCGCTGACGCCATGCCGGCGAGGAACCGGGCCATGGTGGTGGCGCAGGCAGGGCTGGGGTTGCGGATAGGCGAGCTGCTCGCGCTAAGGGTGCAGGACGTCGACTTCCTGCGGAGGACGGCGCGGGTCGAGTTCCAGATCGCACCCGGCGCCAAGACACGTTCGGAGCCGAAGACACCGCGGTCGCGGCGGACGGTGCCGCTCCCCCAGGTCGTCGCCGACGAGCTGGCCGCACACATCGCCGAGTTCCCCCCGGGCGCGGACGGGTCGCTGTTCACCACGAGGACCGGCGCCGTGTACCGGCACGACTACTACGGCTCGATGATCTTCGCGGCGGCAGTGAAGCGGGCCGGACTCCCGACGGGGACGACCAGCCACGACCTGCGGCACCACTACGCGAGCGTGCTGCTGGCGGCCGGCGAGTCGGTCGTCGCGGTCGCCGAACGGCTCGGCCACGAGAACGCGACGCTGGTGCTGAAGACGTACGGCCACCTCATGCCCGACTCCGAGGACCGCACCCGGCGGGCGGTGGACGAGGCGTGGTGTGCCATCACCGTGCCATCGAAGCAGGCGGCGCAGGGCTGACCTGCACAAACAGAAGGGAGTTACACGTTGAAGCGGAACTCCACGACGTAGCCGTTCTTAGACATAGCGGGACGGAGGCGCGAGAGCCTTGCTCACATCGATGGTGAAGCCGGTCCAGCCAGCGCGCCGGGCGGTTGGAGATAGTGGTTTGCGTTCCACGAACATCTCTGGCGTCTGCAGATCCCTGGGCAGGAAGAAGGTGGCCAGGTCCCCGGCGTCGTTCACCAGAACCACGAACAGCGAGAAGTAGACGCCCGCGTCCATCCGTTCTTTTTGCGGGCCCCAGGCCGCGCCAGGGATTTTGGCTGGACAAGCAGACGGGAGCGGACCCTTCACACTCTTGGTTTTCACCTGCAACAGGTAGCCGCAGAAGTCGCAGACGACGTCCGCGCACTTGAAGTTGGGCGGCAGCGTGCGGAGCGTCCGCTCTGTCCGCTTGCACCCCGGGCAGCGAACCGACCTGGCTACATGCGCCTCCCCGAGCGCCCCGAGGGACTGCTTCGCCGTGGGACTCACTTGCTTCCCGCAGACGTTGGTCCGAAGCGGAACTCCACGACGTCGCCGTCCTGCATGACGTAGTCCTTGCCCTCCATGCGCACCCAGCCCTTGGCCTTGGCGTCGGCCATCGAGCCGGCCTCGACGAGCTGGTCGAAGGAGACGATCTCGGCCTTGATGAAGCCGCGCTGGAAGTCGGTGTGGATGACCCCGGCCGCCTGCGGCGCGGTCGCGCCGACCGGGATGGTCC
>JALYNA010000514.1 GCA_030773455.1 Actinomycetota bacterium | reverse complement strand
CGGCCAGGTCGGCGGCGTCGACGATCGTGTACGCGTAGCCCTGCTCGGCCAGGAAGCGCTGCCGGTGGGCGGCGTACTCGGCGTCGAGGGTGTCGCGGCTGACCACGGTGTAGAAGTGCGCCTGCCGGCCGTCGGCCTTGGGCCGCAGCACCCGACCCAGCCGCTGGGCCTCCTCCTGCCGCGACCCGAACGTCCCCGACACCTGGACGGCGACGGCGGCCTCGGGCAGGTCGATGGAGAAGTTGGCGACCTTGGAGACGACGAGGGTCTTGACCTCTCCGGCGCGGAAGGCGTCGAAGAGCTTCTCCCGCTCCATGTTCGTGGTCGAGCCCTGGATGACCGGTGCCTCGAGGGCCCGGCCGAGCTCGTCGAGCTGGTCGAGGTAGGCGCCGATGACCAGCTTCTGCTCGTCGGGGTGCCGGTCGAGCACCCGGCGGATCACCGGCAGCTTCGAGGCCGCCGTCGCCGCGATCCGGTACCGCTCCTCGGGTTCGGCGACCGCGTAGGTCATCCGTTCCTCGTCGTCGAGGGCGACCCGCACCTCGATGCACTCGGCCGGCGCGATGTAGCCCTGCGCCTCGATGTCCCGCCACGGCGCGTCGTAGCGCTTCGGGCCGATGAGGGAGAAGACGTCGTCCTCCCGGCCGTCCTCGCGGACCAGCGTGGCGGTCAGGCCCAGCCGGCGGCGGGACTGCAGGTCGGCGGTGAGCCGGAAGATCGGCGCGGGCAGCAGGTGCACCTCGTCGTAGACGATCAAGCCCCAGTCCTGCGCGTCGAACAGGTCCAGGTGCCGGTACTCGCCCTTCCGGCGGGTGGTGATCACCTGGTAGGTCGCGATGGTGACCGGGCGGATCTCCTTGCGCTCGCCCGAGTACTCGCCGATCTCGTCCTCGGTCAGCGAGGTGCGGGCCAGCAGCTCCCGCTTCCACTGCCGGCCGGAGACGGTGTTGGTGACCAGGATCAGGGTGGTCGCCTTGGCCTCGGCCATCGCCGCCGCGCCGACCAGCGTCTTGCCCGCCCCACAGGGCAGGACGACGACGCCCGAGCCGCCGGCCCAGAAGCCCTCGACGGCCTCCTGCTGGTAGTCGCGCAGGTGCCAGCCGTCCTGCGCCAGCTCGATGGGATGGGCCTGCCCGTCGACGTAACCGGCGAGGTCCTCGGCCGGCCAGCCGATCTTCAGCAGCGCCTGCTTGAGCCGGCCCCGCTCGGAGGGGTGGACGACGACGGTGTCCTCGTCGATCCGCGCGCCCAGCATCGGCGCCACCCGCTTGCTCCGGATGACCTCCTCCAGCACCGCGCGGTCGGTGGTCGTGAGCACCAGCCCGTGCACCGGGTTGTTGGCCAGCGTGAGCCGGCCGAACCGGTCCATCGTGTCGGCGACGTCGATCAGCAGCGCGTGCGGCACCGGGTAGCGGGAGTAGCGCACGAGCGCGTCGACGACCTGCTCGGCGTCGTGCCCGGCGGCGCGGGCGTTCCACAGCGCCAGCGGGGTCACCCGGTAGGTGTGCACGTGCTCCGGCGAGCGCTCCAGCTCGGCGAACGGCGCGATGGCCGCCCGGCACTCGCGAGCCGCGGGATGGTCGACCTCGAGCAGCAGGGTCTTGTCCGACTGGACGATCAGGGGGCCGTCAGACACGCGGGAGCCTCTCTGCTGGAGCCGGGGGAGGAGGGCGCGCCGAGAGCGCGGACTTCCCAAAGTAACGCCGGACGCCGACCGCGCCTTCCGCCGAGCGGTGTGCGGACGACCTCAGCACGGGGTGTCCCGCCGGGAGCGATGTGCGAGCGCGGCGCGTTCTGGCTCCCGAACGCGCCGGAACCGCACATCGCCCGCGCCGAACGGCCGCTCAGCCGGCCGGCGCCTCCTCGACCAGGGCCACCGAGGTGATCCGGTGGACGGCGAAGGTGCGGCTCTCCCCGCGGCGCTCGTCGTAGCCCTGCAGGAAGCCCCCGGCCAGCGACACCGGCCGGACGACGCGCTGGCTGCCGCTGCCCTGCGCGTCGACGTAGCCCAGCCACACCGGCACGCCGTCGCGGACCGCGCGGGACAGCAGCTCCAGCGTGCCGGCGGTGGTCACGCCGGGGACCTGCCGCACCGCTTCGCCGCGGCGGGCGGCCAGGGCGGCGTCCCCGGCCCGGATCTCCCGCACCGTCGCGGCCAGCTCGTCGTCGGTGAGCGGCCGCGGCG
>JALYNA010000513.1 GCA_030773455.1 Actinomycetota bacterium | reverse complement strand
ACCGCTCGGTCGCCAGGCTCCAGCTCGACGATTCGCGCCAGGGGGCCCTGGCCGAAGCGGCGCGAGTCGATGTGGCCGGCGATCACGACCGACCCCTCACCCTCGCCGGGCCGGACCCCGCGCCACCACCCCAGCTGTGCCGGGTCCTCGGGCGGCACCAACGCGCCGTCGGTGTCGACGAGAGTGGTGACCAAGAGCGCGTCCACGTCCAGTGTCTCGACCAGGAGGCGCTCCGGGGTGAAGCCCGGCGTGGTGACGACGGAAGTCTGGGGAGTCGGAAGCGGAGTTAATGGCGGAGGCGGGGTCGTCGCGTCACGCCGGCCTGAGTCGGGAAGGTCCGAGGCGGGAAGGTCGAGCACCGATCCGATCTCGGCGGTGACGCGGTCGTCCGGCGCCAGGAACAGCGTCAGCCCGGTCAGCCCGAGGACGAGGCCGACGATGATCAGCGGCGTCCCGGCTCGCGCACGGTGTCCTCGCATCAGCCCAGGACCACCTGGTCGCCCGCGAGCCGGACGTCCACGGTCGCCAGGGGAGCCGTTGCGGGTCCCCGGCTGACCGAGCCGTCCGCGGCGCTGAATCGGCTGCCGTGATTGGGACACGCCAGCTCCAGGCCCTGGAACACGTTGACCGGTGTCCCCTCATGGGTGCAGGTCGTGGAGAAGGCCACGAAGGATCCGGCCGTGGGTTGGGCAACCACGAGACGTTGACCGCCGACCTCCACCACGCGGGCCTGGCCCACGGGAACCTCCGAGGCGGCCGCCACCACCGTAGGTGGGCTGGGGTTGGACGAGGACGGCTCGGCGGCCTCCGACCCCGGTCCAGCGAAATTCCCCCTGGCCTGCGACGGCTCGGAGCTCGGGGCTTCCCGGCCGCTGTCCGACCCACACGCTGCCAGCACCCCGCCGGCGATGGTTCCGATGCCCACGGCGGCCAGACCGCGCAGCAGATCACGCCGTGAAGGGCACAGGTCCTCGTGCGACGAGGAGAACCCGGTCACGGCAACCTCCGATGGGTGCGTGTCGGTGAGAGCAGCGATGGTGCCACGGTGGCGGCCCCAAGGAGGTCACGGAGGCCGCAGAGCGTCTGCACGCCACGAAGCTCGGACCCGACCGGAAGCCGCCCGGGCGTCAGTTCGCCCGAGCCGGGGAACGTGCCCATTCGGGCCGCACAGCACCGCCGAGTTCCCCGGCCTCTTCGGTGTCGGCACGTCCACCGGAACGGAACATCACCGGCGGTCGCGGGCGCGCGGCCGACCCCTCCCGCGGGGTGGGACCGGTCAGGGATCGCAGTGATCCTGCAGACTCGCCGCCACACGGTTCATGGATTCGGGACCGGTGTTGCCGCTGTGTACCCTGCGAGCAGACCCGCCGGCGATCCTGGCCGGGTCGACCTCGTCGGAACCGGGCCAGCGTCGCCCCGCGGAAGACAGCCCACCGGCCACCCACCGGAGGGCTCGTGAGTCCGACCGGACCAGGGACGTACGCCTCCCGCCCGGCCGGCCCTCCGCAGTGCCCCGCTCCTCTGCCCTCTGACCACCGGCCGGGCCCCGCGCCCCCGCCCCGCGCCCGTCACCGCCGACGGCGAGCGGGCGGCGTGCCGACGACGGGAGTGACATGTCCGAGTCCACCGCCCCCGCCGCGAGCTCCGCCACCTCCGGCACGGCCTCGCCCGCCTCCGGCGGCACCGCCGTGCCGTTCTCGGCCGTCCCGGCGGCGTCCGGCCTGTACGACCCGGCCAACGACAAGGACGCCTGCGGCGTCGCCTTCGTCGCCGACGTGCAGGGTCGCGCCAGCCGGAACATCGTGGCCGCCGGGCTGACCGCCCTGCACAACCTCGACCACCGCGGCGCGGCGGGCTCGGAGCCGAACTCCGGGGACGGTGCCGGCATCCTCACCCAGGTACCCGACGCGCTGCTGCGGGCCGAGGTGGACTTCGACCTGCCGCCGGTGGGCGAGTACGCCGTCGGCGTGGCCTTCCTGCCCGTGGACGACGCCGAGCGCACCGCGCGGCTCCAGGACGTCGACCGCCTCGCCGCCGAGGAGGGCCTGACCGTCCTCGGCTGGCGCGAGCTACCGGTCGACCCGGACGGCGCCGACGTCGGGCCCACCGCCCGCGCGGTCATGCCGCACTTCGCCCAGCTGTTCGTCGCCGAGACCATCGGCGCCCGTGCCGACGCCACCGCGTTCGGCGGCGGGGTCGCCCTCAACGGCGTCACCCGGCTGGAGCGGCGCGCCTTCGTGCTGCGCAAGCGGGCCGAGCGGACCGCGATGGAGGCCGGCAGTTCCCTCTACATCGCCTCGCTGTCCTCGCGCACGATCACCTACAAGGGCATGCTGACCACCGACCAGCTGCCCGCGTTCTTCCCCGACCTGCGCGACGAGCGCTACGAGTCGGCGATCGCGCTGGTGCACAGCCGGTTCTCGACCAACACCTTCCCGAGCTGGCCGCTGGCCCACCCGTTCCGGCTGATCGCGCACAACGGCGAGATCAACACCATCAAGGGCAACCGGAACCGG
>JALYNA010000512.1 GCA_030773455.1 Actinomycetota bacterium | reverse complement strand
CGGATGGCCCGGCCCGGTGCCCTGCCGGTGGGCGCCCGGTGAGCGGGGACACCGTGCGGGCCCTGCTGCGCGACGCCGGGACGACGCTGGCCGCCGCGGTCGCCACGGCACTGGGCACGCTCGCGCTGGTGCCGGTCTTCGCCGGCGGCAACTGGCTGCCGCCGGTGCTCACCGCCGTCGTCGCCGTCGCCGCGGGCGGCCTGCTGCTGCGGGGAGCCGGTGCCGTCTCGGCCGGGCGGATGGCCGGGAACCGCGCGCTGCCTGGGTGGTGGACCGCGCTGGTCGCCGTCGCCGTCCCGTTCGGCCAGCTCCTCGTGCTGGTCTGCACGCTGACCGCGCTCTTCGTCCCGGACCGGGCCTGGGGCGGCTGGCTGCCCACGGGCCGGAGCCTCGGGGACCTCCGGGCGGTGCTGACCACCGGGACGGTAGAGCTGGCCGAGCAGAGCACGCCCGCGCTCCCGCTGGCCGGCCTGGTCGCCCTGACCACGCTGCTGGTCGGCCTGGTCGCCGTCGTCGTGGACCTGGTGGCCGTCGGCGCACGCCAGCCGGCGCTGGCCGGGCTGGCGCTGCTGGTCCTGCTGTGCGTGCCGGTGAGCACGGTGACGGGCCCCATCGGCGTGCTACCGGTGGCCGCGCCGGCCACCGGCCTGGCGTTGCTGCTCTTCGCCGATCAGCACCGGCGGCTGGGCCGGCGCACGCAGGAGGGACGCCGCCCGCTGCTGGGGCCCGGCGCCCTCACCGCCGTCCGGACCGGGGCGGTCGCCGTGGTGCTGGGACTGGTGGTGGGCGCCGTCGTCCCCACGCTCACGGAGGGCACCTTCTCCGGTGGCTTCGGCCGCGGCGGGGGCGGCGGGTCGACCGGCACGGCCCTCGACCCGGCCGCGGCCCTGCAGGGCCAGCTGACCCTCGACGAGCCGGTCGACCTGCTTCGGCTCGACGCCTCGGTGCCCGACCCCGGGTACCTGCGGGTGGTGGCGCTGGAGGTCTACGACGCCGCGGAGGGGTGGACCATCGGCAACTTCGACGGCGAGGCGGCGGTCGCCGACGAGGAGCAGCTCGCTGCCCTCCCCGGTCGGCGCGGCGGCCGGCCCGTCGACGCGCTGCTCACCGCCCTCGGCCACGAGGACCGCTTCCTTCCGCTGCTGTACGCGCCGGAGTCGGTGGACGTGAGCCAGCCTGAGCAGTGGCGCTTCGACCCGGCCACCGGCACCGTGTTCGGCCGCGACGTGTCGACGGCCGGGCAGACCTGGTCGGTGGCGGCGGTGGAGCCGCGCCCCACACCCGAGGAACTGGCCGCGGCCGCTCCGCTGCCGCGGGAGCTGCCATTGGTGCAGCGCTACACCGCCCTGCCCGACCTCGATCCGAGCGTCGACGAGCTGGTCGCCACGCTCACCGCCGGCGCGCGGACGCCCTACGAGCGGGTGCAGGCGGTCTACGGGCACTTCACCGACCCGGCCAACGACTACGAGTACTCGCTGTCCACGGCGCCGGGGACCAGCGGCGACGACCTGGCCGACTTCCTGCGGCTGCGGCAGGGCTACTGCGAGCAGTACGCCGGCGCGATGGCGGCGCTGGTCCGGGCAGCCGGCGTCCCGGCCCGGGTGGTGCTTGGCTACACCCCGGGCACGACGCAGCCCGACGGCAGCCGCCTGGTGACCAGCGACGACGCGCACGCCTGGGTGGAGGTCTACTTCGACGGCCTGGGCTGGGTGCCCTACGACCCGACGCCGATCGACGCCGACCGCGCGGTGGAGCTGCCCTGGGCACCCCGGGCGCAGGACCAGGAGGTCGACCCGCGCACCGATCCGACTCCCGCGCCCCTGCCCCCGCCGGTGACCCCCCTCCCGCAGGACCGGCCGGCGCCGCAGGACACCCCCCAGCCGCAGGCGGCGCCGACACCGGCCCTCCCGTGGGCGCCGGTGCTGCGCGGCACGGGCCTGGTCCTCGCCGCACTCGCGCTGGCCGCCGTCCCCGCCGGGCTGCGGGTGCTGCAGCGCCGGCGCCGCCTGGCCACCGGCAGCCCGGCGGCGTTGTGGGACGAGCTCGCCGCCACCGCGCTGGACCTCGGTCGCAGCGCCGACCCGGCCCGGACGCCGCG
>JALYNA010000511.1 GCA_030773455.1 Actinomycetota bacterium | reverse complement strand
GGCCCGACCACCGGCCCGACCGCGGGCGGGGCGTGCCGCACCGGCTCGCCCTCGGCCGTGGGTGTCCGTCCGACGTCCTCCATGGGGGGCACGGACGTCCCCGTCCCTGCCGCGGCCGGCGCGGTGGCCGTGGCCGTCGGGCTGCTGCTGGCGGCCGGGCGGGGACGGCTGTGGCGCGACCGGCAGTGACGGACCGGCAGTAGCGGACCGGCGGTCCGGGCGCTCTCTCCAGGGCGTCCGGGCCGCCGGCTGTCGGACCCCGCTGGCAGGCCCCCGCATGACCACGGCCCTCGACCTGGCGCTGCTGCGGCTGGTGGCGCAGCGGGTCGCCGGGCCGCCCCCGGCCACGGCAACCGAGGCGGTCCGGCTGCTCACCTGCGTACAGGGGCAGGACCTGCCCGGCGCGCTGACCTCGGTGGCGCTGCGGACGGCGGAGCGGACGCGGGCCGGGGTGGAGGCGGCGCTGGACACCGGTTGAGGTGGTCCGCTCCTGGCCGATGCGCAGCACGCTGCACCTGCTGCCCGCCGAGGACCTGCACTGGATGCTCGACCTGCTGAGCCGGCGGGTGCTGGCCGGCGCTGCCCGACGGCGGGCGGTGATCGGGCTGACCGAGGCCGACACCGAGCGGGCGCGCGAGCTGGTCACCGCGGCGCTGACCGGCGGCCGGCGCTGTGGGCGCAGGGAGCTGCTCGACGTCGTCGCCGACGGCGGCGTCCCCGTCACCGGGCAGCGCGGCTACCACCTGCTCTGGTACCTGGCCCAGACCGGCACCCTGTGCCTCGGCCCGATGGCCGACGGCGAGCAACTGTTCGTGCTGCTCGACGAGTGGGTGACCAGGCCCCGGCGGCTGGATCGGGACGCCGGGCCGGCGGAGCTGGCGCTGCGCTACTTCCGCGGGCACGGGCCGGCCACCGTCGCCGACCTCGCGCGGTGGGCCGGGCTGCCGCTGATCGACGTCCGGGCCGGGGTGGCCGCCGTGCCGGACGGGCTGGCCGCCGTCGAGGTCGACGGCCGCGAGCACCTGATGGCGCCGGAGACCGCCGACCTGCTGGCCGCCTGCCGCGCCGAGGCCGGCGGGCTGTTCCTGCTGCCCGGCTTCGACGAGTTCGTGCTCGGCTACGCCGACCGCAGTTGCGCCGTCCCGCCCGAGTTCGTCGACCGGATCGTGCCCGGCGGCAACGGGGTCTTCCGGCCGACCGTCGTCCACGGCGGGCGGGTGCTGGGCACCTGGGCGCGGCAGGGTCGCGGCGCGAAGCGGTCGGTCACGGCGACGCCGTTCACCACGTTCCCCGACGAGGTCGCCGCCGCGATCCCGGCGGCCGCCGCGGCGCTGCCCTGAGCGCGGTGATGTGCACCGGTGGCGCCTTCGCCGGCGAGAAGTCCGCCACCGGCGCACATCACCGGCGGCCGCGCTACGCCGGATTGGTGGGGTCGGCCCGCTCGACGACGAACACCGGGATCTCCCGGTCGGCCTTCTGCTGGTACCCCGTGTAGAGCGGATAGACGGCCACCGCCCGCTCCCACCACTGCCGCTTCTCCTCGCCGGTCACCTCGCGGGCGACGCCGTCCCACAGCTCGAGTCCGTCCTGCACGGTGACCTGGTCGGGGTGCTTGCGGAGGTTGGCCACCCACGCCGGGTCCTCGGGCGCACCGCCCTGCGAGCCCACCAGCGCGTAGGCGCCCCCGTGCTCGACCCGCATGATGCCGTTCTTGCGGACCTTGCCGCTCCTGGCACCGCGGGACCAGAAGACCACGATCGGGATCCCGGTGTCCCGGAGCGTGTTGGCCTCCCGGCCCCTGGACGCCTCGTAGCGCTCGACCTGCTCGCGCACCCACTGCCGGGGGCTCGGCTCGTACTCACCTTGCAGCGGCATGCGCCGACCGTAGGTCGGCTACCGGCGCCCGGCCTGCGGAGCGGTGAAGTCGATGGTGTGCGGCACGAAGAAACTCAGGTTGTCGGTGACCAGCCCGTCGCTCTCGCGGATGCCCAGGCCGGCCGGCTCGCCGTCGACCACCCAGGCACCCAGCACCGGGTGGTGCGAGCCGTCGACGCCGGCGAAGTCCGGCAGCGGCGCGAACTCCTGCACGACCCACCCCTCGGTGCCGTACCGGCCCGGCACCTCCACGGCGACCTGCCCGTCGCGGACGATCTGCACGTTGGCGCCCTCGCGGCCCCAGAGCGGCTTGCGCACGTACGTGCGCCAGGACGACGGCATCTCGTCGGCGAAGTAGGCCGGCAGCAGCAACGGGGACAGCGCCGGGTCGCTGCCGAAGAGCTGCCACAGCACCGGCAGCAGCGCCTTGGTGCTCCACAGCATCTTGTAGGCCGGTTCCACCCAGGTGGTGCCGCCCGGGCGGGCGGCGTCGGCGAGGACGGCGGGGCCGAACTCGTCCTCGATCAGCCACTCCCACGGATAGAGCTTGAAGACGACGTCGAGGTGGCGGCCCTGCTGGTCGTAGAAGCGGCCGTCGCCGTCGTCGAGCGCGATGTCCTCGACCACCAGCTCGAGCGCCTCGTAACCGGCCTGGACGACGGTGTCCATCAGGTAGGCGACGGTCATCCGGTCCTCGCCGGAGCGCTCCTCGCTGGTCCAGGCCAGGTGCACCCGCGGGCGGACGCCGGTCCGCCGCTCCCAGCGCAGCAGGTTGCGCTGCCAGGCGGCGACGAGCCGGTCGTGCAGGGCGTTCCACTGGTCGGCCCCCTGCCCGGTGAACAGGTGCCAGTTCCACTGGGTGACGGCGGACTCGACCAGGCCGGTGGGGGTGTCGGCGTTGAACTCCAGCAACTTGGGCGGGCCCTGCCCGTCGTAGCGCAGGTCGAAGCGGCCGTAGACGCTCGGCGGCTCGGTCTCCCAGGTGCGGCGGACCTCCGGGCGGGCGATCGGCGGGATGCCCATCCGGTCGAACAGGTCGTGCTCGACGACGTGGTCGCCGGCGGCCACGCACATATGGAACAGCTGCGCGACCCACCCCTCCAGCCGCTGGATCTCGGCCGTCGTGAAGTCGTAGAACGGCCCCTCGCGCCAGTAGCTGCGCACCTCGCCGCCGGGGGTGGTCGTCCGGTTGAAGACCAGCCCCTGGGCCTCGACCTCGGCCTCCCAGCCCGGTCGGACCACCCCTGCCTCGACGCGCCTCACTCCCCGCCCCTGCCGGTCAGCTGCCCGCGCCGGCGCCGGACCGGGTGTTCGAGTCCCCGCCCACGCCGGACCCGATGCCGCCGGTGACCCGCGTGCCCGCGGCGACCCGGCCGGTCGGGGGCAGCCCGGCGCGCTGGCGGGCCGCGGTGTCGGTGGGGTTGATCCGGGTGCCGCCGCGGGGCAGCACGGTGCCGACCGGGAGGCCGGGGCGGAAGCCGCCCAGGTAGAGGAAGAACAGCCCTCCGCCGCCACCGCGGTCGTCGTCGCAGAGGTCCTCGTCGACGATCTCGCCGTCCTCGTTGGTGCAGTAGGCGACCTGCTCCTGCTCCTCCTCGTCCGTGCCGCAGGCGGCGAGGAATCCGGTGGCCGCGGTCGCCAGCACCGTCGTCGTCAGGGCGC
>JALYNA010000510.1 GCA_030773455.1 Actinomycetota bacterium | reverse complement strand
TCGCCGCGGCCCGGCCCGGCCTCCCAGCCGCCGTCCCGGCGGGTGCGGGCGGTTGACCCGGCGGCCGGACGGGCACAGGCTCGGCCAGCCGACGACCGAGGAGGCACCACCGTGAGCGAACCCGACCAGCCCGCACACACCACCGAACCCGCCGAGGGCGGCGATCCGCCGGGTGAGCAGTCCGGTGGCCGGACACCGCACCCGGACCAGCCGGCCGAGGGCGAGGACAGCGGCGGGGACGGTGCCGACACGCCCTGACCCCAGCGGGGTGTGGGCCGCCGCGGGTCCGGCCCGCGTCCGACCGGGAGTCACGCCGAGTAGTGACGCATCTCTCCGTGCTCCGGGCTCAACTCACCGTTGCGAGGCTGTTTCGTCACCGACCCGGCGGGGACCCTGGATGCATGGAGAACACCCAGAACCAGCCCCGAGTGACCGCCGAGGCCCCGAGGAGCGCCCGGCCGACGAGTCGCAGGCCCGACAGGCCTCGACCGCACCCCTGGCCCGCATGCTGGCCAACCCGCGCCGGACCCGCAGGACCTGAACCCGCACCGGGATCGGTCGGCCGCCGACGGTGACGGATCGTCACACCGGTCCCACCTATCCCCGCGGTCCCGGTCAGCCCCGGCGCACCTCGTCACTCACCGCAACCACGTGACGGCCGGCTCCGGCGTGCCGCGAACTGCTCCGTCACGCTCTGGGGCAGCATCGCCGACGTGACCGCAGCCGCCATCCCCCTCGCCGCCGACGACGCCCCGGGCCCTGTCCGCCGGAGCCGGGCGGAGCGGCAGGCCATCGTCCTGGACACCGCCGAGCGGCTGTTCGCGACCCGCAGTTCGCGCAGCGTCGGCATGGACGAGCTGGTCCGGGAGACCGGACTGGGCAAGATGACCGTCTACCGGCTCTTCAAGAGCAAGGACGACCTGGTCGGCGCCTACCTCGCCCGCAAGGCGGCCACCGTGCTGGCACGCATCGACGCCGGGCTCGTACGCCTCGAGGACGATCCGCGGGCGGCGCTGCTGTCGGTCGTCGACACCGTCGAGCACGACGTCACCCGGGCCGGGTTCCGCGGCTGCCCGTTCACCAACGTCAGCAGCGAGTACGACGACCCCCAGCACCCCGCGCGCAGCGCGGCCGCCGATTACAAGTTCGAGCTGCACGCCCGGCTGGAGCGGCTGGCCGAGCAGGCCGCCCCCGGCGCCGGCGAGGACCTCGCCGCTCAGGTGCACCTGATCATCGACGGCATGTACCTCTCCGGCGGGCTGCTGGGACCCGACGGTCCTGCCGCCCACGGCCGCGACCTGGCCGAGCGGCTCGTCGACGCCGCCGTCGCACGGTGACATCGCGGTCCTCCGGACCGCACCGCGGCCATGGGACGTCCCCCGGCTGAGCCGAGCTGCGTCCACCGTCTCGGTCGGGGCCCTCCGGGCCCCACTCCTCCGCGGACGCCGGCGGGGAGTTCCCCCGCCCCGCAGGATGGGCCGGTGGACACCGACCGCAGCCGGCCCGACCTCGACGACACCACGGTGCAGGCCTTGGCAAGCTCTCCGAGGCGCTCGAGACCATCGAGCAGGCGCGCGGCCAGCTCTACGGCTTCCACCAGCACTCCGGCAAGGCCGACCCGCTGCTCCAGGAGGTCGTCGAGCTGCTCCGCGAGGCCGGCCACAGCCGGCTCGCCGACGACCTGGAGCGCGACCTCGTCGGCCGCAACGTCATCGCCGACGGCTGGACCCTCCAGATCGTCGAGGACTACGACGAGAACCACTGGTCGGTCTTCCGCGCCTTCGACGAGCGCGCCCGCACCGAGCTGGCCGCGGCGACCGGCACGTCCTCGAGGCGCGGATGAAGCAGCGCGAGCGCACGAAGGGCCACCCCCACCACCAGGCCGGGCCCGTGCTGAGCGAGTGACCATGGCGCGTCGCTGCCTCCGCAGGGGTCGGGGACGAGGCGTGGCTGCGGTGTCGCCCGGAGGGCGACGATGTGGTCGACTCGGGCCATGACCATGCCGGAGCCCGACGAGCCGCGCGACGCCCAGCCCCTCGGCAGCGAGGAGGCCCCGCCCGGCGACCCGGAGTCCCAGGGCGGCACGCCGGGCCCGGCCGACGGCGTCGCGGGTCCGAGCTGGCCGCCGGCGGAGACCGAGCCCGACGCGCACCGCTGAGCGTGCGGGGGACGGCGGCGGGCACCAGACTCGACCCGTGACCGCCCCTCGCCCCGCCACTCCTGGCGGCACGACGACCCCCGAGCGCCACCCGGGCCGCGCCGTCGGCCGCACGCTGGCCCTGGCACTGCTGCTCTTCGTCACCGTGCTGCTGGTGCTGTTCGTCGTCTTCAACACCCAGACCGTGGACATCAGCCTGGTGTTCGGGAACGTGCAGGCCCCGCTGGTGCTCGCCCTGGTGATCGCCGCCGCGCTGGGAGGTCTGCTGGTCGGCCTGGCCGGGCTCGTGGTGCGCGCCCGCCGCCGCGACGGCTGAGCGGCGGCGGTCAGCCGCCGACGCCGGTCAGGGCGAGGCGTGGGGACCCTGCCTGCCCCAGGGGGGCGGGCACGGACCCGGCGGGCATCGGACGGGCCAGGAGAAAGCCCTGCGAGGCGTCGCAGCCGATGGCGGCGAGCGTCTCCAGCTGCTCCCGGGTCTCCACGCCCTCGGCAACCACGGTCGGGCCCATCGGATGCGAGAGCTCGACGATGGCGCGGACGACGGCGTCGGCCTGCGGGTCCGCGGAGAGGTCCTCGAGGAACGACCGGTCGATCTCGAGCACGTCCGGCGCGGGATCGAGCGCCGGCGCTCACCCTCCGGGGGCCTCACCCAGTCCTCCGGCGCCAACGGCGCCGCCGGCCGTTTCACCGGGACTGCGGCGGGCATGGCCCGAGGAACAGCGCCGTCGGACAGGAGGCTCCCGTGAGCGACCCCCAGGGCAGCGACCGGATCCAGCAGGACATCCCGACCGCGTCGGGCAGCGGGGACAACAGCAGCACCGGCTCGGGCTTCGACGACGTCCCCCTCACCCGCGAGGAGGCCATCGAGCGCGACGCCGCCGCGGGCGACGACCTCCCGGCCCGTGCCGACTCCGACGTGGCCCGGGCCAGGACGGACGGTCCGTCCGGCGAGGTCGCAGGACCCACCCCCCGATCCGGAGGAAGAGACATCTGATGAGCGACACCGACAACACCGGCTACCGGGAGTCACCGGACACCACCGACGGACCGACCAACACCAACATGGTCGACGGCACCCCCGGTGAGGACCGGTCCGACGGTGGTGAGCGCGACGAGGTCAGCCTCACCACCGACGAGGACGCCCAGCGCGACGACAGCACCATCCGCCCCGGGAACCTTCCCGACTGAGGAGGCACCCCTCCCCCTGGCCGGAGAGCGGAACGCGCGTCAGACTCACCGCGGCATGCGCCGGTTGCCACTCGTGACCGCACCCATGTGACGACCCGCCATGAGGAACGGCATCGCCCGCCGTCCGGTGTGGGTCAGCCCCGCGGCGGCCGGCGCCGGCCCGATGTGGGCCGGCTCCACCGCGGCTCGGCGAGGTGTGTGTGCCCCCGCCGTGTGGCGGAACGACGCGAGCCCCTAGCCTTCGGTGACATGGTGGAATCTGGAACCCTCACCGGGCGGCGGGCCCTCGTCACCGGCGGCGCCTCGGGCATCGGCCGCGCGTGCGCGGTGCGGCTGGCCCGGGCCGGCGCGGACGTGGTCGTCGTCGACCGCGACGCCGAGGCGGCGAAGGCGGTCGCGACCGCGGTCGGGGGGACGGCGGTCACGGCCGACCTGTCCGACCTGGCCGCGGTCGACGCCCTGGACCTCGACGTCGACGTGCTGGTCAACAACGCCGGCCTGCAGCACGTGGCGCCGCTGCACGAGTTCCCGGTCGACCGTTTCTCGCTGATCCTGCGGTTGATGCTGGAGACCCCGTTCCGGCTGGTGCGGGGCGTGCTGCCGCACATGTACGGCCGCGGCTGGGGGCGGATCGTCAACGTGAGTTCCATCCACGGCCTGCGGGCCTCGGCGTACAAGAGCGCCTACGTCACCGCCAAGCACGGCCTGGAGGGCCTGTCGAAGGTGATCGCGCTGGAGGGGGCTCCGCACGGGGTCACCTCCAACTGCGTCAACCCCGCCTACGTGCGCACGCCGCTGGTCGAGAACCAGATCGCCGACCAGGCGAAGGCCCACGGCCTGTCCGAGGACGAGGTCGTGGAGCGGATCATGCTCGCCCCGGCGGCGGTCAAGCGGCTCATCGAGCCGGAGGAGGTCGCCGAGGCGGTCGCCTACCTCTGCTCGCCGGCCGCTGCCTCGATCACCGGCAGCTCCCTGGTCATGGACGGCGGGTGGAGCGCCCACTGACCGCACGACCGGCGAGAATGCCGGTCGTGACCCGCTCCACCCCCGCCTCCCTCGATCCGGCACCGGCGTCCGGCCAGCTGGCCGGCGCCGCGGAGTACTTCGCGCTGCTGCTCGAGGAGGCAGCGGCGATCGAGTTCGAGGGGCCGGTCGTGCGCGCCCGGGCCGCGGGTGTGGACGCCGCGACGCTCGCCGGGCTGGAGCAGGTGAAACTCCTGGCCCTGCAGGTGCGCGACGCCTTCGCCGCACGGCGCCGCCGGGAGTCCGAGCTGGCCGCGC
>JALYNA010000509.1 GCA_030773455.1 Actinomycetota bacterium | reverse complement strand
GTCCTGGGCATCGGCGGCAGCGCCACCACCGACGGCGGCGCCGGGCTGCTGCAGGCCCTCGGCGCGCGGCTGCTCGACGCGGACGGCGCACCGATCGGGCCCGGCGGCGCGGCGCTGGAGCGGCTGGCCCAGGTCGACGTGAGCGGGGTCGCCGCCGCGTTGCGCGGGGCCGAGATCGTCGTCGCCTGCGACGTGGACAACCCGCTGACCGGCCCCTCGGGCGCCGCCGCGGTCTACGGCCCGCAGAAGGGCGCCGATCCGGACGACGTCGTGTTCCTCGACGGCTGCCTGACCCGGCTGGCCGACGCGGTCGCCGACGCCACCGGCCGGGATCTGCGCGACGAGCCGGGCGCGGGCGCCGCCGGCGGCGTGGGGTTCGCGGCCCTGGCCGTCCTCGGGGCGCAGCTGCGGCCGGGCATCGACCTGCTGCTGGACCTGCTCGGCTTCGAGAGGCTGGTGGCCGGCGCCGACCTGGTCGTGGTCGGCGAGGGGTCGCTGGACGAGCAGAGCCTGCGCGGCAAGGCGCCGGTCGGCGTGGCCCGACGGGCGCGGGCGGCCGGCGTCCCCACGGTGGTCGCGGTGTGCGGCCGCCGCGATCTGGACGACGACGCGCTGCAGGAGGCCGGCATCGACGCCGCCGCCGCGCTCACCGACCTGGAGCCGGATCCCGAGCGCTGCATGGCCGAGGCCGCCCCGCTGCTCGAGCGGCTGGCCCAGCGGATGGCCACGGAGCGCTTTCCCCAGCGGTGACCACGCGCGCGGCGCGACACGTGCGCCGAGGACGACGGCACGGTGGGTGAGTGCTGATGACCGACGTCACGTGACGGGAGACCTGTCGGTCCCCAGGCCCGCGTCGCCCGTGTTCCGCTGACCCCCTCGGTCGTGCACGCACCGTGTCCGACTCCCCGCGAGGTGGCACGGACACTCCGCAGCGTCCGGCTCAGCCCTGCCCCGGCCCGCCCAGGCGCCTAACGTCGCGCCGGTCGCCGCCCTCTCTATGCGAGGGGCGACCCATCTGCGCCGCGCACCGTCGCATCGGCGGTTCACTGTAAATCCCGGGGGACCCGCCATGACGTCTGTGCCGACCGCGCGATGAGCAGCGCCTCGCCGCTCGCCACCACTCCGGCCGCAGCCACCCGGGGAGTCGCTGCGACGCCCTCCTCGCGTCCCCGGCACCCTGCTCGTGGGCGACTCGTGGAGTACCTGCCCTTGGTGGCTGTCCTGCTGGTGCAGGCGGTGGCGAGCCTGCGGCTGAGCAACTCGGCCTTCCAGGACGAGGCGCTGTACCTCTACTACGGCCACTGGATCATCGACCAGGGGCTGCACGAGGTGGAGGTGTCCAGCAACCCCAGTGCCTGGTTCGCCGGGGCCCCGCAGCTGTACCCCGTGCTCGCCGCGCTGCTGGACGGCGTCGGCGGCCTGGAGCTGGCGCGGCTGTTCTCGACGCTGTGCCTGCTGAGCGCGACCGTCGCCGTGTACTGGACGGCCAACACCCTCTTCGGACGCCCTGGCCAGGTGCGCGTCGGCACCTTCGCGGCCCTGGTGTTCGCCGTCAGCGGCCCCGTCCTCTTCCTGACCCACTTCGCCACGTACGACGCGCCGTCCTACGCGGCCGTCGCGTGGGCGCTCGCCGTCGGCGTCTGGGTGGCCGCAGGGGAGCGGGAGCGGAGCCGGTGGTGGGCGGTGCTGGTCGGCGGGCTGCTCGCGCTGGCGGTGCTGCTCAAGTACGCCTCGGCGATCGACGCACCGTTCGTCCTGCTCGCCATCGCCGCCAGCACCATCGGCAACGCATCCCGGCGCTGGAGGGGGCTGCAGACGAGCCTCGTCGCCGGGTCGACGGCGGCCGTCGTCCTGGCCCTGAGCGCGGCCACCTGGGCGCGACCGCTGGTGGAGGGCGTGATCGACAGCACCGTCCGGCGCCAGAGCCTCGCGCCGGAGCCCACGGCGCAGCTGCTCGGGCGGGTCGTCGGTGACGCCGGCCCGATGATCGCCCTGGGGCTGCTGGGCGGCCTGCTGGTCCTGCGCCGCCGTCCCGCGCTCGGCGCGGTCCTGCTCGTCGCGAGCGTCGCCGCCCCCCTGTACCAGGTGCACACCGGCGAGTCGGTCTCCCTGCACAAGACCGTAGTCCTCGGGCTCGTCTTCGGAGCCCCCTTGGCGGGCCGCCTGTGCGCGGCACTGGTGGATCGCTGGTGGGGTACGCCGCTCGTCGCAGCCGCACTCCTCAGCTTCTTGCTCCACGGCACATCGGTGTCGGAGCGGATTTTCACGAGCTGGCCGGACACCGCGCCGTTGGCGCGCGAGCTCAGGCCGATCGTCGAGAGCACGCCGGGGATCCGGATCGCCGGGGAGAACCCGGAGCCGCTGCAGTACGCCCTCCGGGAGCAGACGCAGCTGGGGCAGTGGGTGTCGACCTACGACGGGGCGTTCCAGTACGAGGGCCTGTCGGACCTGGCCGCCTTCGAGCGAGCGCTCTCGGACCGGTACCTCGGGGTGGTCTTCCTCGACGGCGCGTCGGACCTCGGCCGGCAACTCCAGCCCCGGATGAGCGGCCTCGGGTACACGCAGACGGCGGTGGTCCGCACCCCGGACGCAGGGCACGAGTGGGTGGTCTGGCAGCCCACCGACGAGGGGACGGCGGACTGACGGGCCGCCACCACCGACCGCCTGCCCGCCTGCCCGCCCGCCCGCCTGAACTGAACCGGAGGGGCGGGTCAGCCGACGCCGAGGTCGCGGGCGATGAGCATCCGCTGCACCTCACTGGTGCCCTCGCCGATCTCCAGGATCTTCGCGTCGCGGTAGAAGCGGCCCACCGGGAACTCGTTCATGAACCCGTACCCGCCGTGCACCTGGGTGGCGTAGCGGGCGTTGTCCATCGCGACCTCGGAGCTGTAGAGCTTGGCGATGGAGGCCTCGCGCCCGTACGGCTCGCCGCGCAGCATCTTCTCCGCGGCCCGGTAGTAGGCCAGCCGCGCGGTGGAGGCGCGCACCTCCATGTCGGCGATCATGAACTGGACCGCCTGGTTGCGGCCGATCGGCTGGC
>JALYNA010000508.1 GCA_030773455.1 Actinomycetota bacterium | reverse complement strand
GAGCGGGCCCGGCGGAGCCCGCCGGGGTGTCGGCAGGGACGTCGGCGCCGCCGGGCGATGGCTCGTCGCCCGGCCGCACACCTCCGGGCGCCGCCTCGTCGCCCATAGGGACGTCGCCGGGGGCAGCCGCGTCTGGGGAGGCGCCGGTCCCGGGCGCGCCGGCCGGGCACGCGGCCGGAACCGGGCCGAACTCGTCGGTTCCCGCCGTGGCCGGACCGCCGGCGCAGGCCATCGCGGTCCGCAGGCCGGCCGCCCGCCCGGACACGGCGCGGTGCTGCAGCGCCCTGACGGCGCCCTCCCGCTTGCCCATGACGGCCGCGGTCTCCGCCACCCAGAGCCCCTGCAGGAAGCGCAGGGAGATGCACTCCTGCTGCTCGCTGCCCAGCTGCCGGATGCAGGCCAGCAGCTGCTCGTTGGTCAGCGCCTGCACGACGGCGTCCTCCGGCCCGTCGGTGACGTGGTCGGCGTCGCGCATGTCCGCGGTGGTCACCTCGAGCCGGAACCGGCTGCTCTTCACGTGGTCGAGGACGATGTTGCGGCCGATGGTCAGCAGCCAGGCCCCGACGTCGCGCCCCTGGAAGGACAGCGAATCGATCCGGCGCAGGGCGCGGACGAAGGTCTCGCGGGTGAAGTCCTCGGCCTGCGCGCGGTCGCCCACCCGGTGCAGCAGGTAGCGGTGGACCATCGTCACGTAGTGGTCGTACAGCCGGCCGAACGCCTCGGCGTCGCCGTCCTGCGCCTGGCGGACCAGCGCCCAGACGTCGGGATCCGCCGGCGGGCCCGTCCCGTCGCTCCCGGCGGGCTCCGGAGTGGGTGCCGGCGGGGCCTCCGCGGCGGTCCGCGGGTGAGGGGTGGGGCGTGGGGACGCCGCGGAGGCGACCACGGGCACGCGCTCCTCCACGGGGCGCGACCGTCGCATGCGTCCGTCCTCCTCACCCGCCAGGGACCCCCGCCGTCCCGGCCCGGCACGCCCGCCGCAGGCGGGGCGCAGTGATGCGGGTGTGCGCCCATGGTGACAACATCGCTGCAGCCCGTCGACGCCACCCGGTCGTGCACCGGTCGGGGGCGCTCCGCCACGGGTGGCCGGGAGCGCTCCACCGGAGGAGAGGTGCATGACCGACGTCGGTGTCTCGCTGTCCGTGCTGGTGCGCGCGGCGGCTCGGGCGCACCCGGACGCCCCGGCGGTCGTGGCCGGTGCGGAGCGACTGAGCTGGGCGGGGCTGAACGCGCGGGTCGACCGCGTCGCCGCCGGCTACGCCGCCCGCGGCCTGACGCCGGGGGACCGGGTGGCGGTGCAGCTGCCCAACGGCGTGGACTGGCTGCGCGCGACGCTGGGTGCCCTGCGCGCCGGGCTGGTCGTCGTCCCGGTCAACACCGCCTACACCGACCCGGAACTGGATTACGTCCTCACCGACGCCACGGCCGCCCTGCTCGTCGCGGCCGGCGACCGGCCCGAGGTGGCCGGCGTGCCCGTGCTCGCCGGGCCGCCCACGGACGACGCCGCGCCTCCCGCGGTGCCCGAGGCCCCCGACACCCTGGCGTTCCTCGCCTACACCAGCGGGACCACCGGCCGGCCGCGCGGCGCCATGCTGTCCGCGGCCGCGCTGCGGGCCAACCAGGAGCAGTGCCTGCGGATGCAGCCCCCGCCGGTGCGGCCCGGCGACCGCGTGCTGCTGGCGCTGCCGCTGTTCCACGTCTACGGCCTCAACGCCGGCTTCGGCCTGGTCGCGGCCGCCGGCGCCTGTGCGGTGCTGGTGGAGTCCTTCGACCCGGTCACCTCGCTCGAGGTCATGGCCCGCGAGGAGGTCACCGCGGTGCCGGGCGCCCCGCCGATGTTCCAGGCGTGGCTGGCCGTCGCCGACGCCGCCGGGTCCGACGCCGGTCTGCGCCGCGCCTTCGCCGCCGTCCGCATCGCCTCCTCCGGCGCCGCGCCGCTGCCCGCGGAGGTCTGGACGGCGATGCGCGAGCGGGCCGCGGTCACCGTCTGGGAGGGCTACGGGCTCACCGAGGCCTGCCCGGTGGTGGCCAGCACCCTGGCGACCGGGCGGGCCAAGCCGAACTGCATCGGCGGCCCGATCCCCGGGGTGCAGCTGCAGCTGCGCGACACCGCCCTGCACGAGCCGGTCGACGACGGGGTGCCGGCGCCGGGGGACCTCGCCGAGGACGGCCCCGGGGAGATCTGGGTGCGCGGCCCCAACCTCTTCTCCGGGTACTGGCCCGACGGCGTCGACGGGCCGGACGCCCAGGGGTGGCTGGCCACCGGGGACCTCGCCTACGCCGACGAGGACGGCGACCTGCATCTGGTGAACCGGCGCAGCGACCTGATCCTGGTCAGCGGCTTCAACGTCTACCCGGCCGAGGTGGAGCGGGTGCTCGACGCCCACCCGGCCGTCGCGGAGAGCGCGGTCATCGGCGTGCCCGACCCGCGGACCGGCGCCGCCGTCCGGGCCGTGGTCGCGCTGCGCCCGGGCCGGCAACTGGGCTTCGAGGAGTTGCGCGAGCACGTCGCGGCGTCGCTGGCCCGGTACAAGGTGCCGACCTCGGTGCAGGTGCTCGCCGCGCTGCCGCACTCGCTGACCGGCAAGGTCAGCCGCGCCCGGCTGCGCGAGCTGGGCCTGGCCCGCCCCGAGGAGCCGGTCGAGGACCCCGGGGGTGACGGTGACCGGTGACGCGCCCAGGCTGCAGTTGCTGACCCGCGCCGACTGTCACCTGTGTGCGGTGGCCGCGGAGACCCTCGACCGGATCGCGGCAGAGGCCGGGGTGGCCGTGGCCGCCGTCGACGTGGACGCCGACCCCGGGCTGCAGGCCGAGTACGGCGACCGCGTGCCGGTCGTGCTGCTCGACGGCCGGGAGCACTCCTACTTCACCGTCGACGTGCCGCGGCTCCGGCGCGACCTCGGGCTCGGCTGAGGAGCGAGGCGACCGGCGCGGACCCACCCGACCGGGGCGCTCCGGCAGCCGCGGGGTATGGTCTCCACCACAGCGGGGCCCATCTGGGCCGGGGAGCGGCCTCCGAGGCCCCCGGCGACTTTGTTCCTGCGTTCACAAGCGGTTACCGTGGCGGTCGCCGGGCGGCCAACCGCCCGGGTCCCCGATGTCGTTCGACCGCTTCCGGCACCGCCGGACCTTCGGGCGCGACCGCTGTGGAGTGCCTCATGACCGAGCCTGCGAGGTCATGCGACGGCACAGCTCCCCAGGGCACGGGGTCGACGAGCGCCAGCGAGGAGTGCCCCGTGCCCTCACCCCGGCCCCGGATCCCGGAGGCCACCGTCGCCCGACTGGCCGTGTACCTGCGCGTGCTCGCCGGTCTGGCCGACGGCGGGCGCAGCAACGTCTCCTCCGGTGAGCTCGCCTCGGCGGCCGGTGTCAACCCGGCGGGGCTGCGCAAGGACCTCTCCCACCTGGGCCCCTGCGGGGTCCGCGGGGTGGGCTACGAGGTGGCCACGCTGCGCGACCGCATCGCCCGCGTCCTCGGTGTCGAGCGGTCCCGCCCGTGCGTGCTGGTCGGGATCGGCAACCTGGGCACGGCCCTGGCCGACTACGCCGGCTTCGGCAGCCGCGGGTTCCGCTTCGTCGGGCTCTTCGACACCGCCCCGGACCGCGTCGGCCGGCGGATCGGTGGCCAGCCGGTGCGGCCGATGACCGAGCTCGACGGGGTGGTGGCCGCGACGGCGGCCACGATCGGGGTCGTCGCGACACCGGCCGACGTCGCCCAGTCGGTCTGCGACCGGCTGACCGCGGCCGGGGTGGGGAGCATCCTGAACTTCGCCCCGGTGGCGCTGAACGCGCCCGCGGGGGTCGACGTCCGCCAGGTGGACCTGTCCGTCGAGCTGCAGGTGCTCGCCTTCCTCGGCCAGCAGCGCGGCACTCCCGCGCCGACGGCGGAGGTGACTGCGTGAGCGAGCTCGTGTGCTCACCCATGGGCACAGCAGGCCGGCGAACGCGTCCGACGAGCGCCGGCGAGGAGGACTCGTGAGCCTGCTCGCGGTCGGCGTGAGCCACCAGACCGCACCGGTCGCGCTGCTCGAGCAGTTCGCGATGGGCGCCGACGACATCGTCAAGGCCCTCGAGGAGCTGGTCGGCAGCGACCACGTCAGCGAGGCGATCGTGCTGGCAACCTGCAACCGGGTCGAGGTCTTCGCCGAGGTGGACCGGTTCCACGGCGGCGTCACCGAGGTCAGCCGCGTGCTGGCCCGCCAGGCCGGGGCCACGGTGGAGGAGCTGTCCCCGTACGTCACCGTCCACTACGAGGACCAGGCCGTCGCGCACCTGTTCACCGTCGCCGCGGGCCTGGACTCCATGGTCGTGGGCGAGACGCAGGTCCTCGGCCAGCTGCGCAACGCCTACGCGCTGGCCCGGGAGCAGGGCGCCGTCGGCCGGGTGATGCACCCGGTCGCGCAGCGGGCGCTGCGGGTGGGCAAGCGGGTGCACTCCGAGACCGGGATCGACAAGGCCGGCGCCTCGCTGGTCTCGGTCTCGCTCGACCGCGCCGAGGAGCGGATCGGTTCGCTCGAGGGCCGGCCTGCGCTCGTCGTCGGCGCCGGGTCCATGGGGGCGCTGGCCGCCGCCACGCTGGCCCGCCGCGGCGCCGCGGTGACCGTCAGCAGCCGCACCCCCGCACACGCCGAGCGGCTGGCCGCCGTCGTCGAGGGCCGGGCCGCCGAGCTCGCCGACCTGCCCGCGGAGATCGCCGCCGCTGACGTGCTGGTCACCTGCACCGGCGCCCGCGGCCTCGTCGTCGGCACCGAGGTGGTGGCCGGGGCGATGGCCGCCCGGCCGGACCGGCCACTGGTCGTCATCGACCTGGCGCTGCCCCGGGACGTCGATCCCGGCGTGGCCGCGCTGCCCGGCGTGCACGTGGTCGATCTGGCCCTGCTGCAGGGGCAGCGCACCGCCGACGGCGCCTCGGCTGCCAGTCCGGTGGCGGCGGACGACGTCGCCGCCGCGCACGCCCTCATCGAGGCCGAGAC
>JALYNA010000507.1 GCA_030773455.1 Actinomycetota bacterium | reverse complement strand
CGCACCCGTGTGCTCGGCCGGCGGCAGCCGGACGCCCTCCCAGTCGTCGTGGTCCAGGGGATGGCGGTCTCCGACTACCTGCTGCCCGCGTGCGCAGCGCTGGGCTCGTGGACCGAGGTGCACCTGTTCGACGTCCCCGGCTTCGGCGGCAGCGCCCGGCCGACCCGGCGACTCGATGTCCGGGGCTACGGGGAGGCAGTGGTGCACTGGCTCGAGGCGGCCGGCCTGGACCGGGCCGTGGTGGTCGGCCACTCCAGCGGCACGCAGGTGGCCGCGTGGGCCGGGGTGCTGGCGCCGGACCGCGTGGCGGCGGTGGGCCTGGCCAGCCCGACCATCGACCCGATCGCCCGGCCGCTGCCCAAGCTGCTCTACCGCTGGCGACTGGACGCCCGCTCCCCCTCGCCCGGCCTCGAGGAGAACCACGTGCCGGAGTGGAAGCGCGCCGGCATCACCGGGGTGGCCCACCTGGTCAGGGCCCATCTCACCGACCGGATCGAGGAGCAGGTCGGCCGCCTCCGGATGCCCGTGCTGGTCATCCGCGCCGAGGACGACCGGCTGACCACGGAGCGCTGGGTGCGCGACCTCGCCGGCTCGGCCGGCGGTGACCTCGTGACGGTGCCCGGCGCCCACGCGTTCCTGTGGCTGGACCCCGGCGCCTGGTCGGCGCCGTTGCGCGAGCTGTCGGCCAAGGCGGGCTGACGATGCGCCGCCGGGACCATCACGTGCCGCCCCAGGAGGCAGTCGCGGCCTTCGACTCGGCCAGCGCCTTCCTCTTGGCGCTGGCCCGTGCCCTCGACGGCCGGGACTTCCCCTACCTGGGTCAGTCGCGGCTGAAGGCGCTGCCAGTGCGGGCCAGCGCGCTGCTGCCGCGGCCGCTGCGCTGCCGGGCCTACGCCATCGCGAGCGGGCGCGAGGGCGTAGCGGTCGACCGACTCGGCGACATCGACCTGGACGAGGTCGCCGACTGGGTGGCGCGGACCTATCCGGACCGGCGCTACCCGGCAGTGCTGGTCGGCTCGTCCAACGGCGCGCTGACCCACCTGGCAGCCGCCTGCGGCGTCGCGTGGCTGCCGCAGACCCTGCTCGTGCCGGTGCGCCGCCGCGGGGCCGACCCAGCGGACATGCCGGCGGCGCTGGAGTTCGGCGCGCGCCACGGCCCCGCGCTGCTGGCGCCCAACCCACGGGTCCAGCTGCACCAGATGCAGGACGCCAACCAGGACGCGCTCAGCGGCTCGCAGATGGCGTACTTCCGGGTGAAGTGGACCAGCCTCCCGCCGGCGTACCAGCGGTTCCTCGACGAGCGGCTGGAGCCGGGGGCGCCGGTCGTCGTCGTGCGGGACACGTCGACCTGGCCGGTCACCCGCGTCGGCGACCGGCACGTCTTCCAGGTCGGCGCCCAGGGCGGGATGACCCCCGAGGAGTATCTCGACGCACCCGGCGTCCCGGCACCCGACGGGACCGCCGCCGAGGCCGAGTGGGGTTCGCCGAGCCACTGCTGGACGCGCTGCGGGAGGCGGCACGCCGCACCGGCCACCCGGTCGTCGAGCTGCGGTACGGCCATCCGCAGGATCCCGCCGCCGCCGTCGCCGACGTGCTCCGGTCGTGGACGCGACGCCGCGGTGGCACGGCGCAGCGGCTGCTGGTGAGCTCGTTCGTCGCCCACGACCCGTGGCGGACCATCGCGACGGGCTCCGTGCCGTTCTGGACCTTCTTCCCGGTCCAGTCGGCCGCCCGCGACCTGTCCGACTACCTGGCGTCGAGGTCGTACGACGACGTCGACGTCCTGCTGTTCAGCCACGGGGTCGAGTCCCGGGGCCTCGCGGACGCGCGGACCTGGCAGCGCATCGCCGGGGGGGCGCGCCGCCGCGGCCGGCTGCTCGGCGTCGACCCGCGGGCGTTCCCGGCCGACTTCGCCGCCTTCGCGCGCTACACCTCCGCACTGCGGTCGCTGCCCGACGGCGGGCTGCCGTGGTCGCCGCTGGCCGTCGAGGACGCCCTGGCCGGCCTCCGCGGCGCCGAGGAGTT
>JALYNA010000506.1 GCA_030773455.1 Actinomycetota bacterium | reverse complement strand
GGGCCGGCAGGTGGGCGGGCACGCCTAGAAGACCCGGCGCAGCACGCGCACGGACCGGGCGTCGACCTCGAAGGACTCGCCCGTCTTGGCCGACTGCGTCTCGGCGTCGGCCAGCATGGGGGCTGCGGTGTCGACCTCGACCTGCCACCGCTCGCCGGCACCCAGGTCGGGCAGCGTGAAGTCCAGCGGCTGCGAGTGCGCATTGAAGACCAGGAAGAACGAGTCGTCCTTCACCAGCTCGCCGCGCGCGTCGGGCTCGCGGATCCCGTCGCCGTTGAGGAAGACGGTCACCGACTTCGCGAAGCCGGACTCCCAGTCATCCTCGGACATCTCGTCGCCGCTGGGGGTGAACCAGCCGATGTCCTCGATCGTCGTCCCCGGCACCGGCCGGCCGCGGAAGAAGCGGCGCCGGCGGAACACCGGGTGCGACGAGCGCAGGCGCGACAGCCGCGAGACGAACTCGGTCAGGAACTCGAAGTCCTTGGCGCGCTCCCAGTCGACCCAGGCCAGCTCGCTGTCCTGCGCGTAGACGTTGTTGTTGCCCTTCTGCGTGCGGCCGAGCTCGTCGCCGTGCAGGAGCATGGGCACGCCCTGAGACAGGAACAGCGTGGTGAGGAAGTTGCGCTTCTGCTGCTCGCGCAGCGCGATGACCTCGAGGTCGTCGGTCTCCCCCTCGACGCCGCAGTTCCACGACGAGTTGTGGCTCTCGCCGTCGTTGCCGCCCTCGCCGTTGGCCTCGTTGTGCTTGTCGTTGTAGCTGACCAGGTCGTGCAGCGTGAAGCCGTCGTGCGCGGTGACGAAGTTGATCGACGCGAGCGGACGTCGTCCGTCGTGCTGGTAGAGGTCGGCGGAGCCGGTGAGGCGGGAGGCGAACTCGGCCAGCGTCTCGGGCTCGCCTCGCCAGTAGTCGCGCATGAGGTCGCGGTACTTGCCGTTCCACTCGGTCCACAGCGGTGGGAACTGGCCGACGTTGTAGCCGCCCTCACCGACGTCCCACGGCTCGGCGATGAGCTTGGCCTGGCTGACGACCGGGTCCTGCTGCACGAGGTCGAAGAAGGCTGACAGCCGGTCGACCTCGTGGAACTGGCGGGCGAGCGACGAGGCGAGGTCGAAGCGGAAGCCGTCGACGTGCATCTCGGTGATCCAGTAGCGCAGCGAGTCCATGATCAGCTGCAGCGACTGCGGCGTCCGGACGTTGAGCGAGTTCCCGGTGCCCGTGGTGTCCATGTAGTACTGCGGGTCCGCCTCCACCAGCCGGTAGTAGGCCCGGTTGTCGATGCCCCTGAACGACAGCGTCGGGCCCATGTGGTTGCCCTCGGCGGTGTGGTTGTAGACGACGTCGAGGATGACCTCGATGCCCGCCTCGTGCAGGGTCCGGACCATGCCCTTGAACTCCTGCACCTGCTGGCCGTCGCTGGCCTGCGCGTACTCGTGGTGCGGGGCGAAGAAGCCGATCGTGTTGTAGCCCCAGTAGTTGCGCAGGCCCTTCTGCAGCAGGGTGTCGTCCTGCACGAACTGGTGCACCGGCATGAGCTCGATCGCGGTGACGCCGAGGTCGTGCAGGTGCTCGATGATCGCCGGGTGCGCGAGGCCGGCGTAGGTCCCCCGCAGTTCCTCGGGGATGCGCGGGTGGGTCATCGTCAGGCCCTTGACGTGCGCCTCGTAGATGACCGTCTTGTTGTAGGGGGTCTTCGGCGGGCGGTCCACGCCCCAGTCGAAGTAGGGGTTGATGACGACGGACTTCGGCATGTGCGCCGCGGAGTCGTCGTCGTTCTTCGCGCCGCTGCCGAAGTGGTAGCCGAAGACCGACTCGTCCCAGTCGATCGAGCCGTCGACGGCCTTGGCGTACGGGTCGAGCAGGAGCTTGTTGGGGTTGCACCGCAGGCCCCGGCCCGGGTCGTAGGGGCCGTGCACGCGGTAGCCGTACCGCTGCCCCGGCTGGACGCCCGGCAGGAAGGCGTGCCACACGTAGCCGTCCATCTCGGGGAGCCGGATGCGCTCCTCGTTCCCGTCGTCGTCGAAGAGGCACAGTTCGACCTTCTCGGCCACCTCGCTGAAGATGGCGAAGTTGGTGCCGGTGCCGTCGTAGGTCGCGCCGAGGGGATAGGCGTTACCAGGCCACACCTGGGTCATGAACGGGTCCTCCTGTGCTGGCGCCCCCGGGAGCCCGGGGGCCGGTGGCCTCCCGCCGCGGGGCGTCGGCGGCAGGTCGGTGCGCGTGGTTGTCGCGCATTGCGGTGCCCGGCGCCGCGGCCGTCCAACCCTCGAACGGGTGATGGCTCGGAGACCTCGCTGACCGCACGGCTGGGCGGGGAAGGAGGGGACGACGACGCCCCCCGCGGAGGCTTCTGCGGGGAGCGTCGTGCGCAGGTCCGGCCGGGGCATCGACGCCGGGACCGACCTCGTCCGGGGTGCAGGACCCCGGGTGGCGCTGGCCTCGGCGGTGACCCGCCTGCGACGCGGGACGCTAGGCGGCGACCCCACCACGTGCAAGCACCGGCCGCCAGTTCCACCGTCCCGCCCGCCCCTCCCGTGCCGGGCGGCTCACGGACGCCGTCCTGTCACTGGCGGGTCGTACCGTCGACCCGTGCGCGCGACTCCCGATCTCCGGCCCATCCGCGGGCGTTTCCGCGTCGTCAGCGAGTACCAGCCCTCCGGCGACCAGCCGGCCGCGATCAAGGTGCTGGCCGAACGCGTCGCCTCGGGCGCGACCGACACGGTGCTGCTGGGCGCCACGGGCACCGGGAAGTCGGCGACCACCGCGTGGCTGATCGAGCAGGCGCAGCGCCCGACGCTGGTGATGGCGCCGAACAAGACGCTGGCCGCGCAGCTGGCCAACGAGTTCCGGGAGCTGCTCCCTGACGCCGCGGTCGAGTACTTCGTCTCCTACTACGACTACTACCAGCCCGAGGCCTACGTCCCGCAGACCGACACCTACATCGAGAAGGACTCCTCGGTGAACGAGGAGGTCGAGCGGCTGCGGCACTCCGCCACCAACAGCCTGCTCACCCGGCGCGACGTCGTCGTCGTCTCCACCGTCTCCTGCATCTACGGCCTGGGGACGCCGGAGGAGTACGTCGAGCGGGCGCTGAAGATCAAGGTGGGGGAGGAGCGCGACCGCGACGAGCTGCTGCGCACGCTGGTCACCGAGCAGTACACCCGCAATGACCTCTCGTTCACCCGCGGCACCTTCCGGGTGCGCGGTGACACGATCGAGGTGTTCCCGGTGTACGAGGAGCTCGCCTGCCGGATCGAGATGTTCGGCGACGAGGTCGAGCGGCTCTACTACCTGCACCCCCTGACCGGTGAGGTCGTCCGGGAGGTCGACGAGCTGTTCGTCTTCCCGGCCACCCACTACGTCGCCGGCCCGGAGCGGATGGAGCGGGCGATCGCCTCCATCGAGGCCGAGCTGGAGCAGCGGCTGGCCGAGCTGGAGAGGCAGGGCAAGCTGCTGGAGGCCCAGCGGCTGCGCATGCGCACCACCTACGACATCGAGATGATGCGGCAGGTCGGCTTCTGCTCCGGCATCGAGAACTATTCGCGGCACATCGACGGGCGCGCTCTAGGCAGCGCCGGCGCCTGCCTCATCGACTACTTCCCCGACGACTTCCTGCTGGTCATCGACGAGTCGCACGTGACGGTGCCGCAGATCGGCGGCATGTACGAGGGCGACATGAGCCGCAAGCGCACGCTCGTCGAGCACGGCTTCCGGCTGCCCTCGGCGATGGACAACCGCCCACTGAAGTGGGAGGAGTTCACCGACCGCATCGGCCAGACCGTCTACCTCTCGGCGACGCCGGGCGACTACGAGCTGGGCCGGGTCCAGGGCGACGTCGTCGAGCAGGTCATCCGCCCGACCGGCCTGGTCGACCCCGAGGTCCTGGTCAAGCCGACCAAGGGCCAGATCGACGACCTGGTGCACGAAATCCGGCAGCGCACGGAGCGCAACGAGCGGGTCCTGGTCACCACGCTGACCAAGAAGATGGCCGAGGACCTCACCGACTACCTGCTCGAGCTCGGCATCAAGGTCCGCTACCTGCACTCCGAGGTCGACACGCTGCGCCGGGTGGAGCTGCTGCGCGAGTTGCGGCAGGGCGAGTACGACGTGCTGGTCGGCATCAACCTGCTGCGCGAGGGCCTCGACCTGCCCGAGGTGTCGCTGGTGGCGATCCTCGACGCCGACAAGGAGGGCTTCCTCCGCTCGGGGAAGTCGCTGATCCAGACGATCGGCCGCGCCGCCCGCAACGTCTCCGGCCAGGTGCACATGTACGCGGACACGATCACGCCGTCGATGGCCCAGGCGATCGAGGAGACCAACCGGCGCCGGGAGAAGCAGATCGCCTACAACACCGAGCACGGAATTGACCCGCAGCCGCTGCGCAAGAAGATCGTCGACATCCTCGACGGCATCTACCGGGCCGCGGAGGAGGCCGAGGCGTCCACCGAGCTGCTGGGCGGATCGGGCCGGCAGCAGTCCCGTGGCAAGGCGCCGGTGCCTGGGCTGTCGTCGAAGAAGGGCAGCCCGGCCGCCAAGGGGAAGGCCGGCGCGATCGACGTCCAGGGGTTGCCGCGCGCCGAGTTGGCCGACCTCATCACCCAGATGAACGACCAGATGCTCGCCGCCGCGCGCGAGCTGCAGTTCGAGGTGGCCGCCCGGCTGCGGGACGAGCTCACCGAGCTGAAGAAGGAGCTCCGCCAGCTCGACGCCGCCCACGCCTGAGCTCAGCGCTCGTACCGACGGTGTGCGCAGAGGAGCAGTTCCGCCCGTCTGGAACTGCGCCTCAGCGCACACGGTCGACGTCCATCGGCCCGCAGTTCGACGGTGGCAGCGCACGACGATCGGCGAGAGCGGGTCGCGGAGGAGGACGCCGGCGACGGCTCCGACGGCCGACACGGGGCTGCGGCGCGCCCGGACGTCGCGTCGTGGGACGACCAGCGGGCAGGTACGGTGAGCGCCACGGCTCCAGAAGGCCGCAGCCGCTGACGGCTGCGGTGGTTCCGGGCCGGTCGATGGAGGGGAGTATCCCCCCGCGGCAGCGTCGTCATCACGAGGTCCCATGGCCTCCGGTGCTGCCGGTCGCGGTCCCTCGGGCCCGCGGTGGGAGAGACCTCCGGTGCTGACATCTGCCTGTCCCCGGAGGAACTGACCGCATGGAGCTCCCCGCCTGGTTTGAGATCGCGACGTTCGTGGGGCTCACCGTCCTGCTGCTCGCCGACCTCGCCATCGTCGCCCGCCGCCCGCACGAGCCCTCCGTGAAGGAGGCGAGCATCTGGGTGGGCTTCTACGTGGCGCTGGCCCTGCTGTTCGGTCTCCTGCTGCTGAGCTTCACCAACGGCACGTACGCCACGGAGTTCTACGCCGGCTGGCTGACCGAGTACTCGCTGTCGGTCGACAACCTGTTCGTCTTCGTGATTATCATGGCCCGCTTCCGAGTGCCGCGGCAGCTGCAGCAGTCGGCCCTGATGGTGGGCATCATCATCGCGCTGGTGCTGCGAGGCGTTTTCATCCTGCTCGGCGCCGCCGTCATCGAGCGCTTCGTCTGGGTCTTCTACATCTTCGGCGCCTTCCTCGTGTACACCGCGATCAGCCTCGTGCGGCACCGCGGCGAGGACGACGACTACGAGGAGAACGCCTTCATCCGGCGCATGCGCAAGGTGCTGCCGATGACGCAGGACTTCCAGGGCGCCAAGGTCCGGGTCACCGAGAACGGCAAGAAGCTTTGGACCCCCATGGTCATCGTCTTCCTCGCCCTGGGGACGACGGACCTGCTCTTCGCGCTCGACAGCATCCCGGCGATCTTCGGCCTGACCCGCGAGCCGTTCATCGTCTTCACCGCCAACGTCTTCGCGCTCATGGGCCTGCGGCAGCTGTACTTCCTGCTCGGCGGACTGCTCAAGCGGCTGGTCTACCTCTCGCTGGGCCTGGCCGTGATCCTCGCCTTCATCGGTGTGAAGCTGATCCTCGAGGCCATCCACGCGAACCAGTACCCGTTCCTCGGCGAGCGGGAGCCGCTCAAGGCTGTCCCGGAGATCCCGATCTGGCTGTCGCTGTCGATCATCGTCGGCGTGCTGCTCGTCGCGACCGTCGCCAGCCTGGTCAAGACCCGCGGCCAGCTCCCGGACGAGGAGGCGAGCCCGGGAGCTCCCCACGTCGCCCCCGAGACCGCCGAGACGGTCGCCACGGGTGGCCCGGCGGCCGCGGCCAAGGCCGAGTCGCGGCTCGCGGGCGAGCCCGAGGAGGAGGAGCGCTCGCGCCGCTGAGGTCCGGGCCCGGAAGTCACGACGACCGTGCGCCCTGAGGACCTGGCGCTGCTGCGCACCCCCGGCGTCCCCACGGTCTCCCCGGACGGCCGCATGGCCGTCGTCGCCGTCAGCCGGCCCGACCTCGGGGACGACGCCGAGCGCAGCCGGCTGTGGGCGGTGCCCACCGACGGGTCGGCGCCGGCCCGGCCGTTGACCCCCGGGCCGCGCGACACCGATCCGGTGTTCTCCCCGGACGGCCGCTGGCTGGCCTACCGGGGCGCCGAGCCGGGCGGCCCGCCGCAGCTGCACCTGCTGCCCACGGCCGGCGGGGCGCCCCGGCGGCTGCCCGACCACCCGCTGGGAGCTGGCCGGCCGGTCTGGTCGCCGGACTCCCGCCGGCTGGCCTACACCGCCCGCGTCCCCGAGGCGGACCGCTCCGGCGCCGACCGCGCCTCCCACCCGCCCTGGCTCGTCACCACCCTGCGCTGGCAGGCCGACGGCGTGGGGGTCGTGACCGACCGGTACAGCCACGTCTTCGTCCTCGACCTGCCGCCCGACGGGGAGGACGACGGGACGCCGCTGCCGCGTCCCCGGCAGGTCACCGACGGCGCCGCCGACGACGCCGACCCCGCCTGGAGCCCCGACGGCACCGAGCTGGCCTTCGTCTCCGTCCGGCATGCGCGCGCCGACCGCGACCTGGTGCGCGACGTCTACGCCGTCCCGGCGGCGGGCGGGACGCCGCGCCGGGTCACCGACGGCCGGGCGGACTGCGCGCTGCCCGCCTACGACTCCTCCGGCGACCGGATCTGGCTCACCGCCCGGCTGGACCTGGGCCGCGATGGGCTGGACGCCGCCGGCCGCGGCGCCACGCTGTGCCGGGTGCCGGTCACCGGGGGCGCGGCGGAGCCGGTGCTGGACCCGGCCGCCACCGACCGGGGCGATGCCACGCCGGCGACCGTGCTGGCCGGGGGAGCGGCCCACCTCGGCGTGCAGCGGCGCGGCGCCGTCGAGCTGCTCCGGGTGCCGACGGACGGCGGACCGCCGGAGGCCCTGGTCGAGGGCCCGTTCACCGTGCACGGGCTGGCGGCGGCCGGCGGGGTCGTCGTCGCCACAGTCGGGCACGACCGCTCGGCCGGCGAGCTGATCGCCGTCACGCCGGGCCGGCGGCGGCTGCTCACCGGCTTCGGCCGCGCGCTGGGCGCCACCGGAGGGCTGTACCGGTCCGCGGAGCGCACCGCTCCGGCTCCGGACGGCGCCGACGTGCACGGGTGGGTGACCCTCCCGGACGGGCCCGGGCCGCACCCGGTGCTGCTGTCGCTGCACGACGGGCCGCACCGCCAGGGCGGGTGGTCGCTGTCGGTGGACACCCAGGTGCTGGTGTCGGCCGGCTACGCCGTCGTCCGGTGCGACCCGCGGGGGTCGTCCGGCTACGGGCAGGCGCACGCCCGGGCGGTGCGCGGCGCGGGCGGCACGGTGGACACCGACGACGTGCTGGCCTTCCTCGACGCCGTCCTGGCGGACCCGGCACTGGACCCCGAGCGGGTCGGCGTGACGGGCACCGGTTACGGGGGCTGGCTGGCGACCGTGCTCACCGGGCGGACGACGCGGTTCGCCGCCGCCGTCGTCGAGGGGGCGCTCACCGACCCCGCCGGTCTGGTCGGCTCCTCGGACCTGGGCTGGTGGTTCGTCGAGCAGTACGTCGGCGCCGACCCGCCGGCCCGGTCCGCGGACCTCACCACGCCGACCCTCGTGGTGCACGGCGAGGACGACCAGCGGTTCCCGCCCGAGCAGGGGATGCGGCTCTACGCCGAGCTGAAGCGCCGCGGCGTCCCGTCGGAGCTGTTGCTGTTCCCCGGGGAGGGCTCGGACCTCGGCCGCACCGGCCGGCCCCGGCACCGACAGGCCCGGCTCGAGCACCTGCTGCGCTGGTGGGCGCGCTGGCTGCCGGTCGTGCCGGACGACGACGAAGACGCGCCGACCGGCGAGGTCGTGGACGCCGGACCGCCGCCGGGCGACGATGACGGCGGGCAGCCGCTGACCGTGCGGGCCACCCGGCTGGACTGAGGGAACCGTCGGGTCGCGTCCTCCTCCGTGCTCCGGGGCGACGGCGGGGGAGAGGGAATTACGTGACACGTCCCTCGAGTCGGCGGGCCCCGACGGATCTCTCGCGGCCGGGCCCGGCCCTGGCTCTGTTCCTCATCAGCCCGGCCGGTGCGGCCGGCTTGCTGCTCACTGTCTGGTGGCGGCGGAGGCGCGTGGGCAGCCAGGAGCTGCTGGAGCAGTACGACGCGGCGTGCTTCACGGGACGGCTCCCGGCCGGCGCCCACCCGGCCGTCTGGCGCCCCCTGCTCGAGCGGGAGCTGCGCGCTCAGCGGCGGGGCCGCAGGTTCGTCCCGGCCATCGGTGCACTCGGCCGGTGGGTGACCGTGGTCCTCGTCGAGGCGTCCGAGGCCGGCCCGCTCGGCTGGGCGCCGGCTGTCGTGGGCGCCGTGCTGATCGTGGCCTCGGCGTGGCTGGCGATCGGCGACCGGACCCGGCAGGTCCAGCGGCTGCTGGCCCAGCTGCCGGAGCCCGAGTCGCCGACGGTGCACAGCCCCGCGGGCTGAGGCCGGGTCGCGGCTCGCGCCGGGCTCGCCGATGATCTCCGGCGGGGGAGGAGAGGAGATCCTCGTGCCCCCGTCATCGGATGGCCGCCCCGAGAGCGCACTGCGTCGCCACCTGGACCGGCTGCCGCCCGGGCGCCGCCGGGCCCTGATGGTGGGGCTGCTGGTCGTCACGTACCTGCTGAACGTCTGGGTGTTGTCGTTGGTCGATGACGACCCGGCGGACTGGTTTGAACCGCTGCCCGGCCTGCTCGGCGGGTTCGGCGGGGCGTACCTGGGCGTGCGGCTGCAGCGCCGGCGCCTCGGGGGCCGCGAGCGCGTGTGCGTGTACGAACGGGCTCTGCGCACCGGTCGGCTGCCCGAGGACACCGCCCCAGCCCTCTGGCGTCCGCTACTGGAACGGGAGCTACAGGTACAGCGGAAGGGCACGAGGGCTGTCGTCTGGGTCGTCGGCGTCCTCGTGCTGTGTTGGGTGCTCATCGCGGTGCTCTACGACATCGCCCTGGTCTGGTGGCTGCTCGCCGTGCTGGGCCTCGTGCTGTTCGCCGCCTTCCTCCGCTGGGCCGCAGACCGGCAGACCCGTCGGATCCGGCGGCTGCTCGACGAGGCGTCGGGGGACGCGTCGGCTGGGATCCGGCCGCCTGCGGGGTGACGCCGGGCCTGCGAGGGTGGGCCGGTCCCGACAGGAGGAGGTCCGCCGTGGTCGAGCGCCGAGTGCCCCGTTGGTCCGAGGTGCGCGAGCTGGTCCGCCCCCGCAGGCTCCCCGGGGACGCGACGGACCGCCGGCTGGCCGCGGCCGCCACCGTCGCCGACCTGCGGGAGATCGCCGGCCGCCGGGTGCCGCGCGCGGTCTTCGACTACACCGACGGCGCCGCCGGCGCCGAGATCAGCCTGCAGCGCGCGCGGGAGGCGTTCTCCCGCGTCGAGTTCCGGCCCAGCGTGCTGCGCGACGTCTCCACGGTCGACCCGTCCACGACGATCCTGGGCCGGCCGTCGGCCCTGCCGCTGGTGTTCGCGCCGACCGGCTTCACCCGGCTCATGCAGACCGAGGGCGAGGTCGCGGTCGGCCGGGTGGCCGAGCGGGTGGGCATCCCGCATGCCCTCTCGACCATGGGGACGACGACGATCGAGGCGCTCGCGGCGGCGGCCCCCGGCGCCCGGAGGTGGTTCCAGCTGTACCTGTGGCGGGACCGGGAGGCCAGCGCCGCGCTGGTCGAGCGGGCCGCGCGGGCCGGATACGAGGCGCTGGTGCTCACCGTGGACACCCCGGTCGCCGGGCCGCGGCTGCGCGACGTCCGCAACGGCCTCACCATCCCGCCGGCGCTGACCCTGCGGACGATGGCCAACGCCGCCGTCCACCCGCGCTGGTGGGTCGACCTGCTCACCACCGAGCCGCTGGAGTTCGCCTCGCTTCGCTCCTGGGGTGGCACCGTCGCCGAGCTTGCCGACCGCGTCTTCGAGCCGGCCGCCACGCTCGCCGACCTGCGGGCGCTGCGGGAGGCGTGGCGCGGCGCGCTCGTCGTCAAGGGCGTCCAGACGGCGGACGACGCCCGTGCGGTCGTGGACGCCGGCGCGGACGCCGTCGTCGTCTCCAACCACGGCGGCCGCCAGCTGGACCGCGCCCCCACGCCGCTGGAGGAGCTGCCCGCGGTGGTCGCGGCGGTCGGCGACCGGGCCGAGGTGTACCTCGACGGCGGGATCCTCGACGGGGCCGACGTCGTGGCCGCGGTGGCCTGCGGCGCCCGGGCCTGTCTGGTGGCGCGCGCCTACCTCTACGGGCTGATGGCCGGCGGGGAACGCGGGGTCCAGCGGGCCGCCGACATCCTGGCCCGGGAGGTGACCCGCACGATGCAGCTGCTGGGCGTTCCATCCGTCCCCGAGCTGACGCCGGACCGGGTCCGGCTGCGGGCCGCGAGCGACGCGTTGCCGACGGCACCGGGCCGTCCCTAGGGTGCGGTATGGACGTCGTCGAGGTCACGCCCACGTTCGAGCAGTACGCGTACACCTTCGGCGGGGTCGCCCCGCTGCGGCGGGTGACGCCGGGAACGGCGCTGCGGGTGTGGTCCGAGGACGCGTTCAACGGCGCGCTCCGCTCGACCAAGGACCTCTCCGCCGAGAAGGTCGACCTGCGGTTCGTCAACCCGCAGACCGGCCCGTTCTACGTCGAGGGCGCCGAGCCGGGCGACACGCTGGCCCTGCACTTCGTCGCGATGGAGCCCGCGCGCGACTGGGGCGCCTCGGCCGCCATCCCGTTCTTCGGCGGGCTGACCAGCACCGCCCTCACCGCGACCCTGCAGGACCCGCTCCCGGACACCACCTGGATCTACGAGCTGGACCGGGCCGCCAACACGGTGACCTTCGCCGCCCAGCACACCGACCTGCAGATCGCCCTCCCGGTGGAGCCGATGCTCGGCACGGTCGGCGTCGCACCGGCCGGCGGTGAGGTGCGCAGCTCGCTGGTGCCCGAGCGGTTCGGCGGAAACATGGACTCCCCGCAGATGCGTCCGGGCACCACCTGCTTCCTCGGGGTCAACGTCGAGGGCGCGCTGTTCTCCGTCGGCGACGGGCACTACCGGCAGGGCGAGGGCGAGGCCTGCGGCACCGCGGTCGAGGGGGCGATGACCACCACGCTCGTCGTCGAGCTGATCAAGGGCGGGGCGCCGCTGTGGCCCCGGCTGGAGGACGACACGCACTGGATGACCGTCGGCTCCAGCCGCCCTCTGGAGGACGCCTGGCGGATCGGCCAGGTGGAGCTGGTGCGCTGGTTCGGCGAGCTCTACGGACTGCACCCGATGGACGCCTACCAGCTGCTCTCGCAGATCACCGAGGTGCCGATCGCCAACGTCGTGGACGCCAACTACAGCACCGTGGTGAAGGCCCGGAAGTCGCTGCTGCCGCGCGCCGCCGCCTACGGCGGCCTGCACGACGACCTCCGCCGCCGTGCGGCGACCCTGCGCTGACCCGCTGCACCTCTGAGGAAACACCCATGGACCTGCAGCTCACCGGCTCGCGCGTGCTCGTCACCGGCGGGACCCGCGGCATCGGCCGGGCCATCGTCGAGGCCTTCGTCGACGAGGGCGCCGTCGTGGAGTTCTGCGCCCGCGACGCCGCCGAGATCAAGGCGACCGAGCAGGCGATCGCCGAGCGAGGGGGCCGGGCCACCGGCGCGCAGCTGGACGTGCGGGACGGGCCGGCACTGACCGGCTGGGTCGAGGCCGCCGCCGGCCGGCTCGGCGGGCTGGACGCCGTCGTGGCCAACGTGAGCGCGTTGGCCGCGGGGCCGGGGGAGGAGAACTGGTACGCCTCCTTCGAGGTCGACCTGATGGGCACCGTGCGGCTGGCCACCGCCGCGCTGCCGCACCTGGAGGCCGGCGGGCGCGGCTCCATCGTGGCGATCTCGAGCGTCTCCGGGCGGGAGGCCGACTTCGCCGCCGGGCCTTACGGGACGATGAAGACCGCGATCGTCGGTTACATCTCCGGGCTGGCGTTCCAGCTGGCCGGGCGGGGGGTGCGCGCCAACGTCGTCTCCCCGGGCAACACCTACTTCACGGGCGGCTTCTGGCAGGGCGTCGAGCAGGGCAACCCGGGGCTGTTCGCCGACAGCCTGGCGCTGAACCCCACCGGCCGGATGGGGACGGCGGAGGAGATGGCCCGCGCCGTCGTGTTCCTCTCCAGCCCGGTCTCCAGCTTCACAACCGGCACCAACCTCGTGGTGGACGGCGCTCTCACCCGCGGCATCCAGCTCTGAGAGGCTGGGCGACATGGCGCTCATCTACCCGGTCCAGGCCGACTCCCCGGAGCCCGAGGACGGCACCGACCCCGACTTCGCCGAGCTGGCCGCCGACCTCTCCGACACCTGGCTGGTCGAGGTGGCCCTCAGCGACGACGGGGACGACGCGTGCTTCGGCCCGCTGA
>JALYNA010000505.1 GCA_030773455.1 Actinomycetota bacterium | reverse complement strand
GGTGACGAGGTAGGCGCCGCCCGCGACCGCGGCGATGCCGCCCACCACCGCGGCCGTGCCCAGCCCGCTGCCGCCCCCGCTCTCGCTCCCGGAGCCGCCCTCGCCGGCCAGCCCGTCGGCGAGGGCGACCACGGCGCCGTCCCAGTCGTCCTCGGACAGCCGCGGGTCGACGTCGGAGACCAGCAGCTGCTCGATCTCGGCGTCGGACCGGGGGAAGTCCTCGGGCACCCAGTAGCCGTAGCGGCGGTCGTCGACCGCGATCGCGAACAGCGCGTCGCCGGTGGCCAGGCCCGAGGTCTCGGCGGTCGCCTGTGCCCACTCGCCCTGCTCGACCCCGTCGAAGGAGGACACGTAGACGACGAACAGCTGGGTGCCGTCGGTGGCGCGCAGCTCGTCGAGGGAGGCCTCGACCCGCGACTCCTCGCCGCCGTCCAGCACGTCGGCGTCGTCGGTGAGCTGGGCCGGCACGTCGAAGGGCGGCTCCGCCAGCGCGGGGCCCCCGCCGAGGAGGACCACGGCGGCCAGCGCGGCGAGGACGGCGGGCAGCCGGCGCACGAGGGGACCTCCGCAGGTTCGGGTGCGGCGACCCTACCCAGGCGGGCGGGTCTGACCCGCCGCCTCCGGGGTAGGTCCGTGAGCGGACAGGGGCGTGAGCATCGCAGCGAGGAACGAGCGAGGAGCTGAGCGCCCCGCGGGAGCGAACCGTGGGCCCAGAGCCCGAGCCCTGGAGGACGCATGACCGAGCCCATCCCCGCCGCCGACCTGCCACCGGGAGCGGTCCGGCGCGCCGGCGACTGGGCCGTCGGCAACCGGGACGGCCGCTACTTCGCCGTTTCGCGGCGCTGCCGCCACCAGCTCGCCGACCTCTCCGCGGGCACCGTGGACGCCGACGGCTGCCTTGTCTGCCCGTGGCACCAGAGCCGCTACGACGTCCGGACCGGCGAGATGGTCGAGGGCCCGCGCGGCTTCCTCGGCTACCACGGGCCCACGCCGGGCTACACGCAGCTGGTGGCGCTGCTGGGCAGATTCGCCCGGCTGCGCGTGCGCCGGGCGACCCGCCGTGGGAACGACGTCGTCCTGGATTGAGCGGAGTGGCAGGGCGCGGAAGATGCGCCCCTCCCACTCCGTCACCGCCGCTCGACCGGCTCGTCCACGCCCTGGACGAGCGCGTCGGTCGTCAGGCCCTCGGCCCCGGGAGCCCGCACCGACACGCCCTGGGTGGCGGCGACCTCCTCGGGTGACTTCGGCGCGAGCAGGCCGTCCCGGATCTCCTCGGCCCAGTGACAGCTCACCAGGTGGCCCGGCGCCAGCTCGCGCAGTACCGGCGCCTCGTCGTCGCAGCGGGTCTCCTGCCGCCAGGGGCAGCGGGTGTGGAACCGGCAGCCGCTCGGGGGGGCGGCGGGCGAGGGCAGGTCGCCGGCGAGCAGGATCCGCTCGCGCCGCTCCTCCACGACCGGGTCGGGCACCGGAACCGCGCTCATCAACGCGCGCGTGTAGGGGTGCAGCGGCTCGTCGTAGAGGACGCCGGACGGCGCCTGCTCGACCAACGACCCGAGGTACATGACGCCGACGACGTCGCTGATGTGCCGCACCACCGCCAGGTCGTGCGCGATGACCAGGTAGGTGAGGCCCAGCCGCTGCTGCAGCTCCTCCAGCAGGTTGACCACCTGCGCCTGCACACTGACGTCGAGCGCGGAGACCGGCTCGTCGGCGATCAGCAGGTCCGGCTCCAGCGAGATGGCGCGGGCGATGCCGATGCGCTGCCGCTGCCCCCCGGAGAACTCGTGCGGGTAGCGGCGCAGCGCCGCGGCCGGCAGCCCCACGGCGTCCAGCAGCTCCCGCACCCGCGCGGCGATGCCCGCCTTCCCGCCTCCCAGCCCGTGCGCCCGCAAGGGCTCCGACAGCAGCGACTCGACGTCCTGCCGCGGGTCCAGGCTGCCCAGCGGGTCCTGGAAGACCATCTGCATCCGCCGGCGCAGAGTGCGCAGCGCCTTGCCTTCGAGCGAGGCGACGTCGGTGCCATCGAAGAGCACCTGCCCCGCGGTGGGCTCGACCAGCCGCAGGACGGCGCGGCCCAGGGTCGACTTGCCGCAGCCGGACTCCCCCACCAGGCCGTAGGTGGTGCCCCGGTCGATGGCCAGGTCCACGCCGTCGACGGCGCGGACGTGGCCGACGGTGCGGTCGAAGAAGACGCCGCGCTGGATCGGGAAGTGCACCTGCAGGCCCTCGACCCGCAGCAGGGGCTCGCGGGCCGCGGTCACCGTCCGGCTCCGGAGGCGGTGCTCCCGGACGGCGTGGTCCCGGCCCGGGACGGCGGGTACGTCAGCGGGTGGCGGCAGCGCAACTCGCGGCCGGGCCCGTCGTACTCCAACGGCACGGTGCTCCCCGCGACGTCGGTGAGGCAGTCGTCCTGGGCGTTGTCGCAGCGCGGTGCGAAGGCACATCCCTCCGCCCAGGGGATGGCATCGCGCGCCGAGCCCCGGATCGGCCTCAGGGGGACCCCTCGGCCGGCGTCCAGCCGCGGCACCGAGGCGAGCAGCCCGCCGGTGTAGGGCTGCCGGGGCCGGGCGAACAGCTCGTGCCGGTCGGCGGTCTCGATGACCTTGCCCGCGTACATGACGTGCACCCGGTCGCAGAGACCGGCGACGACGCCGAGGTCGTGGGTGATCATCACCAGCGCCGTCCCGGTGTCGACGACGAGTTCGCGCAGCAGCTCGAGGATCTGCGCCTGGATGGTGACGTCGAGGGCCGTCGTCGGCTCGTCGGCGATGAGCAGCCGCGGCGAGCAGGCCAGCGCCATCGCGATCAGCGCCCGCTGCCGCATGCCGCCGGACAGTTGGTGCGGGTACTCCTTCAGCCGCCGGGTGGGGTCGGGGATGCCGACCCGGTCCAGCAGCTCGGCGGCCTCGGCCGTCGCCTCCTTCTTCCCCATGTCGCGGTGCTCGACGAGCACCTCGGTGACCTGGGTGCCGATGGGCACGGTGGGGTTCAGCGAGGACAGCGGGTCCTGGAAGACCATCGCCATCTCCGACCCGCGCAGCCGGCGCAGCGTTCGGTCCGACGCTCCGATCAGCTCCGTGCCGCCGAAGCGGACCGAGCCACCGACGCGCACGCCGCGGTGGGGCAGCAGGCCCATGACCGCCAGCGAGGTCACCGACTTGCCGCAGCCGGACTCCCCCACCAGGCCGATCGTCTCGCCCGCGTGCACCGAGAAGCTGACCCCGTCCACGGCGAGGGTGGGCAGCTCGCCGCGCCGCGCGAAGGTCACCGAGAGGTCCTCGACCTCGAGCACGGGGACGTCGGTACGGACGCCCCCCTCCGGTGGCATGGCCTCGATCGACACCGGCCTGGTCACCTCCTGAATCTCGGGTCCAGGGCCTCCCGCAGCGACTCCCCGAGCAGGGTGAAGCCGAGCGCGACAACGATGATGCATAGGGCGGGCCAGACGGCCAGGCCCGGCCGGACCGACAGGAAGGCCTGCGCGGTGGCGAGCATCGCGCCCCACTCCGGGCGGGCGATGTCGGGGTCGCCGAGGCCGAGGAAAGACAGCGCGGCGGCCTCGATGATCGCCGTCGCCAGGGACAGCGTGGCCTGCACGATCACCGGTGACAGCGAGTTGGGCAGCACGTGGCCGAAGACGATCCGGCCCCGCTTGACGCCCAGGGCGCGGGCCGCGAGCACGTAGTCACTGCCGCGTTGGGCGAGCATCGAGCCGCGCAGCAGCCGGGCGAACACCGGCACCTGCGTAACCGCGATGGCGATCATCAGCGCGTACTGGTTCTGACCCAGCAGCACCGAGATGGTGATCGCCATCAGCAGGCCGGGGATGGACAGCAGGATGTCGACCACCCGCATGACGACGGTGTCGACCCGCCCGCCCAGCGCGCCGGCCAGCACGCCCAGGGCCATGCCGACGACGACGCCGAGCACCGTCGACACCACGCCGATGAGCAGCGACTGCCGCGAGCCGTACACCAGCCGGGACAGCAGGTCGCGGCCGAGCTGGTCGACGCCGAGCGGGAAGCCCTCCCGCGGGCCGGGGATCGAGCCGGGACGGACCTCGCTCAGCAGCGTCTGCGCCAGCGGGTCCCGCGGGGCCAGCCACGGCGCGAAGGCGGCGACCAGCAGGAACATCACGACGATGACCGCGCCGAGGATCGCCACCGGGTTGCGCCGCAGCTGGCGGAAGGCGCTCACGGTGAGCGAGACGCCGCCCTCGCCCTCGGGGACCTGCCCGGTGCGGGCGGCCAGCTCGTCGATCCGCTGCCGCCGGACGTCCGCCGTCGCGGTCACCTGCTCTGTCCCCGTCCGATTCGCGAGCTCATCGAACCCTCACTCTCGGGTCGAGGAGGCCGTAGGAGATGTCGACCAGCAGGTTCACCAGGACGTAGACCACCGCCAGCATGAGGATGAAGCCCTGCAGGATCGCGAAGTCACGGGCGAAGATCGCGTCGTAGATCGCCGATCCGACCCCGCCGAAGGCGAAGACCGTCTCGGTCAGCACGGCCCCGGACAGCAGCAGGCCGGTCTGCAGGCCGATCGTGGTGGACACCGGCAGCAGGGCGTTGCGGACGACGTGCCGACGGCGCACGGTGTCGGGCGCCAGGCCCTTGGCGTTCGCCGTCCGGACGTAGTCCTCGTTGACGACGTCGAGCACCGAGGCGCGGGTGATCCGCACGATGATGGCCAGCGGGATGGTGCCCAGCGCGATGCCCGGCAGCACCAGGTGCAGGAAGGCGTCCCAGGCGGCGTCCCACTCGCGGGTCAGCAGGCCGTCGAGGACGTAGAAGTTCGTGATGTGGGTGGCGTCGATGCG